>DATGYM010000352.1:0-7982 GCA_035297925.1 Pyrinomonadaceae bacterium
ATATCGAAGGCTTACTTGAAAACGTAAACAAACTCCTGGCGAAAAGAGAATGCGCCGCGGCATCGTGAGGCGATTTCTTTTCGCGTAGCGCAGGTAAGTCGCAACTTATGAAATTCTCTCTGGTTCCACACAGAAATAGGCAGAGGATGGAGAAAATAAGGACATGGCCTGCGGCTGAGTCGCTTGACACATCAGTTTCGCGACGTATAATTTTCTCTCCGCGACGGGCCGTTAGCTCAGTTGGTAGAGCAGCTGACTCTTAATCAGCGGGTCGGAGGTTCGAGCCCTCCACGGCTCACCATTATTTTCAATGACTTGCGGCAGGTTGAAGAGCCTGCCGCTTTTCTTCTGTGACCAACTTGTGACCATCCTTTCGACGACGCTGCTGTCGATACTCTGACAAGACAGTAATCGCTCCACGCTTTCCTTGATCGGTGGCGTGAATGTAACGCATGGTCGTCACAATCGAAGCGTGACCCATCAACTCTTTGATCTTCACAACGTCGACACCGGCATCGGCTAATCGAGTACCAAATGTGTGACGTAAGTCATGAAAGGTGAAGTTGGTGATACCCGCTTCTCGGCATGCTGCTGAGAAGGATTTCTTGATGTCGGTATACCGTGTTCCGGTATCCGGGTTGGTGAAGACAAATTCCGCGTCGCCGGCCCGGTCGCGCAGTTCCGATAAGGCTTCCTGTACGATTGGCTCCATTGGTACGGAACGGTCTTTGTTCGTCTTTGTTTCGGTGAAATTGATGGTGTTGAGTTCAAAATCCACGTTCGACAAGCGAAGCTTTAGTAACTCACCTCGCCGTGGTCCTGAGTAGATTGCCACGGTCACGAGCGTTCTGATGTGTTGCCGATCGCCCCTTAGCGCAGCGAACAATTTATCTTCCTCGTCGAAAGATAAGTGCCGCGTTCGCTGATTGTTTTCCGGCAGCGATTCTACCTTTCTGCAAGGGTTCTGAGCTATTTCTTCGTAGTCAACAGCCATCGTGAATATGCCGGATAGGATCGCGAGTTCCCGATTCACCGATGCGGGTTTTCGCGGCCTGCCACACAAAGACGTTCCCAAAAATTATTCGTAGCCCGTCAACACACATTAGATAAACAAGGCCTGTTAAGGCTTAGGGTTAACGTCCGGGAGGTTTAGCGCCGGTTTTATCTGACCCCGATGGCACGTTGTGCAATTGACAACCGGGTTCGGACCCTTCAAGTCTTTAATGTTTTTCAGCAGCTGCGTGTTTATAGTGTTCGCCATACCAAACATCTCACGGGCAATCTGTTTTGCGGGCTTCTCATCCTTGTCCCATTCAGCGGCAACATGGCAATGGGTGCAATTAACACCCAGAGACCTGGCATAGCCAAATTCCATTACCTTCAATAATCTTCCCGCAGGCATACCTTTCAGAATTTGAATGTTCTTGAAAACCTCAGCCGCTGGCTTGGTCTCTTGGCCTGCGATCTTCTTACTCAAATCTGCGAGTGCGGCAGCTTGGTCGAATGGTTTTTCGCCCTGTCCGGCTTCGCCTGAAGCAGTGCTAAGCTTTTTGGCGGAAATCGGTTGTGCACGTGAGTAAGCCACGCTTAGAAAAACTACGAATCCCAGGATTGCTACGTAGCACGTGGCGGCCTTGAAGTCTTCCCTTTTCATACATGTTTGTCCTCTTCTGGTAGATTTTGATTGTCTCGTCCGGTTATGAACGGCACGTGAGTTAGCTCAGGTCCTCTTAATCTCACGGCCCAAATTTCCGTCAACTACAGTCGGTCTCAATTTATGTTCTGAAGAGCACTGACGCAGATTGAAAGACCACGATCAGACTCTTCCTGGAATGAAGTTGCCCTGTCTCACCACGCGGTAACAGATCAGCGTGAAATCCGGGACAATTTGGCCCGGGTCAGGTCGCCTGCGGCGGTCAAGTGCTTTCTCAGTTTGTCCAGCGCAATGCTTTACCATTTGACGAAACGGGCAGGAGGTCTTGATCGAAGCATAGCGCCAAACATATGTCATCACTATCTTCTACACTCTGAAGCCCGCCGTGAGCGAGAGATGCATCACGAATGTCTCTTCGTATGATCTTGAGGGGTAGTGCGATTGTTCGTCAGATCATTCACGTGGATGGCATATCGCTTTATCTTCGTATTAAGAGTAGTGACTTTAACTCCCAACAACTTCGCCGCTCGTCTTTGTCGGCCGCCGGTCTCAATTAAAGCGTTCCTGATCAGCTCTGCTTCAAAACGATGTACTTCATTCTGCAGGTTTAGATCGTCAACGCCGCCGGGTGCAACGTCTTCCTCCAACGATTCAATTCGGCCCATTAACGCGAAGGCCAGAATTTTCAGAGAGATGATGCGAGTATCCAGAGAATTTGACCCCTCAGATGACCTGTTTCCAGTCTCGGTCAATTCACTAAGATTGGTCATGGCAGGCGGCTGCGCTTGGATTCGAACCATCGATCGGTGCATGAGACTACGTTTGTATTATTCTGCTCAGTTGAGATCGCGTGATCCCGCTTTATGCTTCTCGGCTCCGCTATCAGACATAGGTTGCCACTTTGGTATCCTCTACATTTTTACCTTGGTATTCAACGTGGACGGATTCATCTTCAGTAGCTTCGCCGCCTGAATCTGTGACCCAAATGTTCGTCTAAGCGCTCTTTTAGTTAATGCTGCCTCGTAGCGGCGCACTTCCTCATAGAAGCTATCTCGTCGTCCCAGTCTGGAGATTGAACTAACTCCACGGTTTCAATCGCTAAACTTAGCGCCTGTGTCAACTCGAAAAGGCGCAGTAACTCTTACGTTCAATGGCTCTGCTCTTTTGGCGAATGTCCTTCTGCTTTAGGGTTCTTCGTCTTTGGAGTGACGTCGATTACTGAACCATTTCCATCCTCATTGCCTCCCCAGATACTTTTTAATACATCAACCGCACAATTATGTCTTAAACAATTGGTGACAATCATTTGATAGATCTCTGATTCGTAAAGCGGTTTGCCCGTGGTTGTCCCCTAAATCGCCTCGCTAACACGAAAACTCGGATCGCGATCTATTTTCTTGCATGCCAGAGCCCAGACAGCGAGTAAGGATGTGAAATTTTGTGCCTGTCGGGGTGGGCAATCGAGTTTGTGGTGACGCCGGCGTCACAGATGGCGCGCCTTTAGGACATCTGAGTCCTGGTAAGGGACCTGTTCAAGCGGCCGACAGCGTTGCTTATGTCTACAGTGCAGGCAACGTTGCGGAGCCTGACTGCGAAAACGGCTTACCTGCTCCGTCAGTTCCTAAATTAGGTCAGATGGTGGGAAAACTTAACCGCTTGCTGTTCAATTCAACCGGTGGTGCTCACTTTGTCACCTTCTTTTCTTTCAGCACTCGGTCGCCAGGCCAAGCACAGTCAGGGCAAGCGCACGGTGGGGTCTGATTTGAAGACGTCGATCTTTCGAAGCTCAGTCGGCGGTATTACTGCGCTGTTACGCGCGAAGAAGATCCGCACCGGAACTCCAGGAGCCTCCAGGCAAAGTTCCAGAGTCTGAGGGTCGTACAAAATGCGGCAGCAATAATCCTGATTAGAACTCCACCGGATGTACGAAATGTCTCAGCACTCCGCAGCTGACCGGTTAACTCACCCTTGCTTTTGCGGCGGCGACATAGCTGGTGAAAGCAGGATCAGTCTTAATCTCGTCTAACCGGGGATCGAATCTGAACTCTACCGCGGGAATTCTTTTTTCATTGAAGGCCTTTTTTAGCCATGCAAGAGCGTTGCTTCGATCACCAAGTCCCTCGTAGATTAATACAAAGTTAAAAGGCCTGGTAACTCGTCCCCTTCTTCTAGTCTGCTCGAGTTCCGCGAGAAGTTTTCGGGCCTCGTCCTTACGTCCCGCCGTTGCCTGAATATGGCCGAGAGCCTCCAGCGCGTCGGGGACGTCCAGGTCGCCCGCGGCCGCTTCGCGAGCTTTCTTAATCTCTTCTATCGCTTCACCGAACATCTTTTTTTGCTCATAAGAGAGACCAAGAATCTGATGCGCCATAAAGGAATTCGGCTCTAACTCGGCAGCTTTCCTACCGAATGTTATGGCTTCGTCGTAGTTGCGTTGGTAATAATGAAGTTGAGCCAGGGCCACGTTTGAAAATACGGAAACGGGATCGAGCTGTTGAGCTTTCTGCATTTCACGCAACGCCTCGTTCCGATTACCCTGAACCTGCAGAGACCAGCTATACCTGGTGTGGCCCGCAGCATAATTCGGGGCAATACTAATTGCCTTGCGGTAATATTCGGACGCCCCTTTCGGATCCGCATCACGATTGCCGGCTACCAATCCGAGCGTGCCATACGGTTCGGCAATCGAATTGTCGAGCTGCACCGCCTGGAGTGCCAACGTCCTGGCACGTTCGTACGTCTCTTCGCGCGAGGTTTCGTAACCATAGTAAGCCATCAAGCCATAAGAGTCCGCCAACCCTGCATAAGCTAATGCGTATTTTGGATCCAGTTTCACAGCCTGCTGAAAATATTCAACCGCCTTGTTTAGCCCTTCCTTACTTCTCTTATTCCAGAAGTAAAGCCCCATTAGGTAGGACTGATATGCGCTCGCATTCTCTGTGTAGTGTTTGGCGAACTGCATTTTCTGCTCATCGGAAAGACTGAGGGCCAAGGCTGAAGTCACCTTGTCGGAAACCGCATCCTGAAGCGAGAAGATGTCAGCATCCTTTTCGTCGAATTCTTCGGACCAAAGCGATCTGCCGTCCTTGACGCTGATCATCATTAATCTTACGCGGACTCTATCCCGGTCATGTTGGAGCGTCCCATTCAGCACTGCCTGTACGCCCAGCTCTTTGCCGGCGGTCTGGGCATTCTGCTCGGCCGCGCTGTACTTGAGAACTGTACTTGTGGGTAGGATTTGCAATTGGTTAAATCGGCTCAGCTTCAGAATTAGCGAGTCTGCCATTCCAATACCCAGATATTCGTCTCGGCTATCATTGCCTAAAGGTCGGAGCGGAAGAATGGCGATCGATCTCACCGAACTTAGTGAACCTCCCTCGGACGCTGTTGAACTGCGTCTGATTTGCGCCTGCCACAGAAGAATCAAACCAACTGAAACCAGGAGCAGTGCCAGACCAGGTATTGCCAGTCTGGAGTTCAGGCCTGATCGTTGGCGCGGTTGGTCAACCTGGCAGAGCAAGCCCGAGAAATTCTCTCCATTCGATCCATTCTGTTTTTCTGCCTCAAACTGTTCGATGTTTTCGACGATCACCTGAGTTGCGGAGCGTTCGCGGAATACAATTTCTTCCACCGCGGGCGACGTCTCTTCGACATTGAGCAACTTAACAGGCGCGATAAAGCGGTAACCACGCTTCGGTAAGGTTTCGATAAATCTGTGGTGAGTATCTCCCTCTCCGAGAGCTTTTCTAAGCAGCGAGATGTTCTGCGTGAGACTGCTGTCTTCAACGAAGGTATCTGGCCATACCCTTCCGATGATTTCTTCCTTACCGACGACGCGCCCGTTATTTTCAACCAGGACCATTAAAGTCTCGAACACCTTGGGCGACAGCGGAACAGCTTCGTTGTTATGAAACAGCTGATACTGCGAAGCATCAATCCGGAATGGCCCGAACTCATACAATGCGGTGGCGTGGGTAACCTTGGTTATCTCCATATCGTTCATCAGAAGACCATTAGGTTTTTGTCAGAGCTTTTTTAGGGAAACTGTTGTTCACTGATATTAGACTATCAGCGACCTTGAATCTAGTGCGTTTGGAATACCCAGGTGGATGAAAAGATGCCAAGGCTACATGAAATTTAGTGACGGGTAGGCGCAAACATCAACTCAGACCAGGCAATGCACCTCAACGGCTCGGTTATCATAACCGGTATGACTTATAAGCGCCGAGTCCAAATCACCTTGCTTAACGAACGAACCGTTACGCTCAGGAGGCACAAAGCTTCGGTCATGGGCTGGTGCTCCCGATGCGCTGCCGAAGTTATGATGTTGCGTCCTGAGGAGGTGGCCAGGCTGGCTCAAGTAGCGACTCGATCCATTTATCGTTGGGTCGAGGCTAGTGAGCTTCACTTCCGGGAGGAACCGGATGGACTCTTGTCAATCTGCGTCGAGTCCCTTATGAGGAAGGTCGAGAAGGCTGGGAGTGATAACTCCTCGTCCGTAGAAGCAGTCACGCGCGGCCTTCAGCAAGTTTTATTGTCAACGAAGGACCCCGAAGTGCGGAAAACCAAGTAAAGAGGTTGCAATACACGAATGACTCTGGCCCCTTTGGATTCCTGACGTTTTCCCCGAGGTCCGAATTGTGGCGTGTCGTGGGCTGCTTTAACGAATCAACGACACGGTAGAGGGCGCAGAAGCTGGACCAATACACTGCGCCCCTCCAGGCGCCGCTGTGGGTTACCGAGATCGACGATGTGCAATTCCTCCGCTCACTTCAATTTCAACCAATATCGACACGTTACCTGGACCAATAGAAGTTGATTCCTGCCCGCGGCCTATCCCCGAGACTTCTCTCTATTGCCACCGTTCAAAGTGTTCACCCAGAGCCTCGGGTCGCGCTTGACCGAGCCGTTGTCGAGGAGGAGCTGGGGCACACCGATCATCACGAAGATACAGTCAACAGTGTCTCTGCTCACGAAGAACATAAGCGGTGGCACGGCCGCTCCCACCTATGCTTGCCAATCTAATGATAAGTAGGATTTGGGTGACAATTTTTTTGCACGGGGGTGGGAGTCGTCTGTGGTTGCAGGTCACGATCGTATCGATGCAACGAGATCGGTGATCGGATCCCCGCCAAACTGTGACTCGAAAAAATAACCTCTCATGTTGAGAAGGTCGCCCGTCCACCTCCCAACGGAGGTCTAATTTGAGCCTTTCAGAGCTGAAGCTGCAAGGATTCCATTTGAAGTCGTGATTCTATCGATTTGGCGGCGGAGATCTTCATGCGTTGAATAGCCGGAAACGTCGATCCAGTTTCCTGTCTGATCATTGCCAATGAGAAAGATAGTGTTATGTGAATCCCTGCCGAGCCGATCGCCGGTGAAATCTCTGACGATCTTTCCGATCACCGCCGTCTGTCCCGTTACCATCGTCCAGCCCGGCTTAATGTGCAGAGAATTTCCCCAGGCTTTGAGCCTTGGCGGTGTATCGGTCTCCGGATCCTTCGTGACAGTTACGATAAATAAGTCTTTCCCGATTCGGTCCGCCAAATTGGTTTGCAGCTTTGCAAGTGCCAGATTCATGGCTGGGCATACGCTGACGCAGCTGGTGAAGAAAAAGCTCAAGACGACCACTTTGTCTTTTATCAAGTCGGAATAGAATCGCCTTTCTTTTCCATCTTGGTTGAGGACTATCAGGTCGGGAATAGCGACCTGTATATTATCGATGGTAACCGCGCCCGGTCTTTTTTCCAGGACATTCGCAACTGGAATAGTCGATCCTGACGCGTCTTCAGCAGACGGAGAGTTGTGCCGATGCACCGACGAGGCCGGCACCGGGCTCTGCGGCAAAGATTGCGCAGCGGCTTGTCCGGTAAACAAGCAACTAAGGAACAGGCCAGCGATCAGACACTCGCTTAAGGCGCAACCGGGAGAATTAACGACGTGCGTTTTCGCGTGGAACTTTCTTTTCATTGTGTTTGGTTCCTAACCTTTAATCCTTCAAAGTCGCACCAGTTCCATTCTCGGCAGTTGAGAACCCTGCCATCTGCCCGTCGCGGGACCCCACTGGGCAAAGCGGAAAGAAATTTCATGGGCCATACCTCGCCTGGTCGCTGGCTTTAAACTAAACGGCGCTTCGTGCCGCTTAACCCTGAAGCAGTTCTAGGCATTATCAGGGGCTTTTACCGGCGCGATCCCAGTTGGCGCGTCCACCGAAAAGAGTAAACGCCATCCCGTGCAGGGTCTTTCCTTCCAGCCCAACCTGGCTCGCAGGCACTTCTAACCTGACCCACTGTCCGGCCACCGGCAATGGCCCCTTGTTGAAAAGGGTGGT
>DATGYM010000353.1:0-2013 GCA_035297925.1 Pyrinomonadaceae bacterium
TTTCGATCCTGGTTCTGACGGTTGCTTTGGGCTTTATGCTGCTCGGGATCTATGGAACTCGCCGCTGGTTTGCAGCGAAGCAGACTCCCGGACGACGAAGAATCTCCCGGCCTTGGCGATTGGCCGAAATTCGCTAGCCACCTCCGATTCATGCAACGCTTCTCGGTGCTGTCCTACAATATTCATGAGTGCGTGGGTTCCGATCGCTGCTGCAACCCCGCGCGCATCGCCCAGGTGATCAAAGCAAGCGGCGCTCAGATCATCGGTCTTCAAGAAGTCCACTCCGATCCCTGCGGCGTCGAAGAGCTGCATCAAATGAATTATCTGGCCGCCGCCACTGGCTTCAATGCGATCGCGGGCCCGGCCGTGGAGCGCTCCAATGGGCATTACGGCAATGTGTTGCTCACACGCTATAAAGTTCACCATGTGCGCAATTTGAATCTCAGTTATCGCCGTTGCGAGCCGCGGGGCGCCATCGACGCCGATCTCGAAATCGACGGCGAAATGGTGCGGGTTATCATAACGCATCTTGGACTTCTGCCCGTGGAGCGGCGATTCCAGGTGAAAAAGCTGCTCGACGCCCTGGCTGAGGATCGCTCTCGAATTGTCATTTTGATGAGCGACTTCAATGAGTGGCTGCCCACAGGGCGGTCGTTGCGCTGGATTCATTCGCGTCTCGGCAAGACTGCGCTGGTGCGCACCTTTCCATCCGCTTTTCCTATCTTCGCGCTGGACCGGATCTGGGTTTCACCTCCCGCCGCGCTGGCAAATGTCTCGTGTTTGCGAACACCCCTCACTCGTGTCGCGTCAGATCACCTGCCGTTAAAAGCCGTCATTGAGCCACCTGCCAGAAAATAAAAACCCCGTAGCCAAAACCAGACATTCGTCAGAAAAACCTGACACAGGCCGCGGCATTCTACTGCCGTTCGAACGGTCGATTAAAAAATCCTTTATCGTTTGTGTCTGGCGTAGGCTTTGCGCTGTGTTAACGGCCGTTTACATTCTGTCTCTAATTACCGACAAGTCGATAGCGAGAATCGTTAACGGCGAAGGACGGCAAAAAAATCTTGCAAGCAGAAGCGAAGTGATGCAATGTCTGTTCGCCCGGACCATCTGCGATTTCATCGGTAGCGTGTTCCGCGATGCCAGCCATACCGTCCTTCCCGCGCGCAAACTTCAACAGGGAGCAATGTAATGCCTAAAAATTCGGTACCCACTTCTGACAACGAAAGGCTTGACACAAGGCTTCTGCTGCAAACTCTCGCCGCTGTGAAGAAGGGAGACTTCACGCTGCGCTTGCCGAGCAGTTGGAGCGGTATCGATGGCAAGATCGCGGACACACTGAACGACATCATAGAGATGATGTCTGACAGCACCAAAGAAATGGAACGAGTTAGCCGCGCCGTCGGCCGCGAAGGAAAACTTTCTCAGCGCGTCGCTCCCGCCGCAGCTCGGGGATCCTGGAAAAGCCGGGTCGATGCTGTCAATGATTTGATCGAAAACCTGGTCCGTCCAACGGCGGAAATGGCGCGCGTCATCGGCGCCGTCGCCAAGGGCAATCTCACGGAAACCGTCGCGCTGGAAGCCGAAGGACAACCGCTGCGCGGCGAGTTCCTGAGCACGGCAAAGATGGTTAATGCCATGGTCAAGCAACTCGATGCCTTTGCCGGAGAGGTCACCCGCGTCGCGCGTGAAGTCGGCACCGAAGGCAAGCTCGGCGGTCAGGCCGTCGTCCCGGGTGTCGCCGGCACGTGGAAAGATTTGACCGATAACGTCAACATGATGGCCGGCAACTTGACCGCGCAAGTGCGCAGCATCGCCGATGTCACCATCGCCGTTGCCAACGGTGACCTATCTAAAAAAATCACCGTGGACGTGCGCGGCGAGATCCTCCAGCTCAAAGAAGCCATCAACACTAGGGTCGATCAGTTGCGTAGCTTCGCTGCCGAAGTGACCCGCGTCGCGCGTGAGGTTGGCACGGATGGAAAGCTCGGCGGTCAGGCCGTCGTCCCC
>DATGYM010000354.1:0-2750 GCA_035297925.1 Pyrinomonadaceae bacterium
CCCAACCGCAGAAATAAACGATTGCTACATCATACGCGATCGCACACGCAAAATTGATTGAGAACCAGCGGTCCCACATCTTGATCGCCTTGAGTCGGGGCGGACGCGTTACCTGAAAAAATGGAAACAGCATCAGCCAGATTGCCTTCCGATACCATGAGTTGCCTACCAGGCGGGCCTCCCAATGATTCGCCAGGTCTGCGTCCCATTCGTAGTCGCCCTGATGGGAATGATGTTTCAAGTGAAAAACACGAAAGCCCATCGCGCCGGGCGCGAGATTCGGAAGATCGGCGATGATGGCCACCATTTTGTTCCAGCTCGGGCTCCGAAAAATCAGGTTGTGCGTGGCATCGTGAATGATGACGTAGTTGGCATGATTGCCGAACGCGCCGACGCAGAACGCGATCAGCAGACTGACCCACCAATAACCGAAACCCAACTGGCCCATGCCGAACGCGATTCCCGTCTGCATTACCAAAATCGAGACGGCGATCAGCGCAGTCCACGGATTGCGCACCATTAACTCGCGAACCTCTGGATGCGCTTTGATGATCGCTCGTGCCCGCCCCGGGTGGGGCTGCTCAGATTCAGATTGGTAAAAGGCGACCTGCATCGGCCCCCAAAGTATTGCATCGAAGCCGCATCCTCAATCGCCTTTTCGCAATCTGAAACCGGTCGCGTTGAGGGTCCGGGCGTGTTTATGCTTCAGTTGTGTGCACCAGATTCGCCGCCAATATGAAGGTCGCACGATTTCGGCGTTCTCGCTTAGAATCGATGCTGCGCCTCATAATCGCATCGGCTTGGTCATTGGCGTATCTGCTGCCGCTGAGTGCCCTGTTCGCCTCCGAGCCGCTGGCTAAGGGCATCCAGGACAACTCTTTTTTCGTCGAAGAAGCGTACAATCAGGAGCCGGGCGTCGTTCAGCACATATTCAACCTGGCAATCGATTTCACCAATGGCTCGCGTGAGATCGGCCCGAGTTTTACTCAGGAATGGCCGGTCTTCAGTCAGACACACCAGTTCTCCTACACGATTCCGTACCTCTTTACGGAAGACGATAAAGGCATCGAAGACATGCGGCTCAACTATCGTCTGCAGGCATTTATGGAAGGCAAATATACGCCAGCGTTTGCGCCGCGTTTATCGCTTGTGCTTCCAACCGGCGATACCGACAAGGGCTTCGGCACTGGCGTGATGGGTTATGAGTTCAATCTTCCATTCAGCAAGATCGTCAGCGACCGCTGGACTCTGAATTTTAACGCCGGGATGTCGGTGTTTCCGAATGCGCACCAGAGCCAGCACCTAACGAATTACAATGTCGGTGCGAGCGCGATTTACGCCGTCAGCCAGGATTTCAATCTCATGCTCGAAACGCTTGCCGGCTGGAATGAAGACATTGCCGAAGGCGTGTTCGCATTCGAGGAGACTGTCGAACGCAGCACGACTGCGATCATTTCTCCTGGTGCGCGTTACGCCTTCAACTTGCCTAACGACGCGCAGCTCGTCATCGGCGCGGCTCTGCCCATCGGTCTCACCTCAGATTCACCCGATTGGGGATTGTTCTTCTACTGCTCATTCGAGCATCCATTCGTACGGACCGAACCTCGCCAAATAAAATAATAAGCGCTGTTCATAGCCAGCGTAGAGACGTCTGTGATCTTGCCTAGGCTGTTGGCGCGTAATGGCAGTGACAGCCACGAACGCTGCACATTCACTAGCGCAGCAAACGAAGGTTAAAGCTGATTAACTTTTAACCGATAGCGAGCGGAGTTCGCAATCGCGAACGTGCCGGCATGAATAATAAAATCGTAAACCTTTGTGGTCCTCTGAAAAATGAAATTCGTTTATGTATCGGGGTCATGGGCATCTGGGTTTTAGCTCTGAGTTCTCTTGCGCAGAACGTCGATTGGGTGCAGCCGACGAGAGGGGTCTCGATCGCCGTTGACGCCGCGGATAATGTCTACACGCTCGATTACGTCTACGCGCTCGGCGCGGAGATGATTCTCACCAAGCGCGATGCGAGCGGTGCCCTCCTCTGGGAAAGGTCGTTTGATCAAACTGATCCAACGAAGTGGGAGAGGGCGAGCTGGGTCGCCACCGACGGCATCGGCAACGTCATCGTCTGCGGGACCTATATGTCCGGGTATGAAAACCCGGTCGAGGCGGCCAGCATCGTCATGAAGTTTGACCCGGAGGGCAATCTCCTATGGCGCAACGTCTACGAGAGCTCTTTCGACGGGTCGTCCGTAAAGAAGTGTCTGGTCGACGCCAGCGACAACATATATGTGCTCGGGATGGGCAGCGGACCCGCTGGGTATGTCACGAAGGTCAAGAAGTTTGCCCCCAACGGCACGGCGCAGTGGTCTTACTTCGACTCGGCCGGCATCGGTGCGGCCGTTAACTTCAAGTTTACACCGAACGGTTATATCACGATCGCGGCCCGGTCGCGCTTCGGAAGTGTCAACGGTTACGCCAAGATCGATCTTAGCGGCAACCCCGTCTGGAGTTATCCGGGAGTCTTCAGCCTGACCGCGGGCGATTGCGCCGGTGATGCGTTTGGGAACACCTACCTGGTCAACGGTGAGTACGTCCCGAACGGCGGCAGCGTCATTACGAAGGTTGGACCTTCCGGTGCGCTGATCTGGACGAACATGTATGGAATCGCCGGGTTGAGAGTCGAGGTGGGAAGCGACAACCGGCCGGTGGTGAGCGGTTTTCCGACTCCCAATACGGCGGGCGCCGCATTCCTC
>DATGYM010000355.1:0-16385 GCA_035297925.1 Pyrinomonadaceae bacterium
ACGAGAGTACACGCTCCTTGAACTGAACCGACGGCTTAAGTCAGGAATAATGAAGGGCATTCAGCCAGAATCGTGTGTCCTGCTGCTCGTAGACATTGGTGGGCTCATGCGCCGCGTGGACAAGAGCATCGTGCAATTTGAAAAGGAGCGAAAGAAATAGCTTCAAAATCAGACAAGGCTGTTGAGAACAAATTAAGACTTTCCGCCCATTGTCCCCAAGCAAGCGCAAGTTTTCACCTCTCAAGCAGTAGATCGCAAATAATCGCGCCGCGCACTGGTCTCACTCCCCCTTGGAGATTTTCCTTTTACCCAAGGCAAGCTTGCCCATCACCGTCGAGGCAGGGGGGCATCTGTATTTGCCCAGGTGGTGTCAGCCAAGGCATCCAACGCCCGCCTAGCGGTGGCTACTCTTCAATTCACCGTCTCGATATTTTCTGTTGGTTCCGCTTTCTGCGTATTGAACATGTCCAGTGCTGTAGCTACCTGCCTGACAGCAGCCTTGTCCCTATTTACGTATCGAAGGGTAGTTTGCAGCACCGTGTGGCCTAGCTGACCTCCGATCTTCGCAAGAGAAAGCCCCAGGTCATCCAGGCGGCTTGCGTGAGTGTGCCGGAGATCATGTCGCCGCAGCCCCTCAATACCCGCGAGTTTGCAAACGGAGCGAAATGAATTTCGAGTGTTCGAACGAATGCCAAATACCAGTCCATCCGTACTCTTGTTCGAGGCGTCGAGAAGGCGTCTCAATTCCCACTCTAGCCGTGCAGTAATGGATACTTGTCGTTCACGTGCGGTCTTCGTATTGAATGCCTGGATCGTGATCAACCTTTCCTCTAGGTCAATATCGCGCCAAGTCAGGGTGAATGCTTCACCTTGGCGACATCCTGTATCTAAGAGGAAGATCAAGATCGGGCGCAAATGTGCTCGGGATTCAGTACATGCTGCGAGCAATCGGAGTTCCTCTTCATAGGTCAGTATGCGTTCCCGCTTCGTTTCGTTCGCTAATGAGATAAGCGGCTCGCCACAATTGAACGGGTTCTTCAGAATCCATCCCTCGCGCAGGGCCATATTCAGCATTCTCCGTAGCATTGCGAGTTCGCGATGTACGCTCGCAAGCGAACGACTACCACCTCCCCGTGTTGGAGTTTGAAGACGGAGGGATCTGAACGTTCTGATGTCGCTGTAAGTTAAGCTGCGAAGCCGCTTCTTATCGAACTGAGTACGTAGCGTTCGCATATAACATTCGAAGTTGACAATCGACCGGTATCCTCCGATCTTGCGCCCGTCCAAATATTGTGCGGGCTTCAAATAGTGTTGTTCAAAATAGACGGCGAGGTCTCCGAAAGTCTTGCAGTGCTTATCAATTGTTTCCTCCCCGTGATCGTCTACCTCCCGCAGTAGCTGCTTTACGATGCCCCTAGCGTCTTTGCGGGTCTGAGCGCGTCGCCATATGTCCCTCCTCTTGCCTTGCTCGTCGACGAACTGAATCCTTCCATAAAGTTTTCCACTCTTTTCAATTATTGAACCTGTGCGCTGTCTTCCCATCACTTCACCCTTTCATCGTCGATGGGGCATTGCGTCCCTTTTTTGCTCCCTTATATTTTGCCGAATAGAAGGGAACGGACCGATGCCCCGATGTGATGGGTGCGAACGAGTAGATTAAATTGTTAAGGAATTTTGTAAGAATTTGGTGGAGCCGAGGGGGATCGAACCCCTGACCTCATGACTGCCAGTCATGCGCTCTCCCAGCTGAGCTACGGCCCCTTTTAATAGATATCGCGATCGTAAATGACTTGATGCAGAGTAGCGTAGCGTTCCGAAGCGGGTCAAGCCACGGCTGGATATTGTTCAGTGGCGGCTCGGCGAAAAATGTTGAAATAACCGAACGGCATGCGGTGCGGATTCACAGGTCGGCTTTATCTTGTCTCCCGATCTTATAGGATTTGAGTTTCTTATTGAGCGTAGTAGAGTCGAGTCTCAGTAAGTTCGACGCCTTAACCTGGGATCCCGCCGTCTGCTTCAGAGCGCGCTTAATTAGATATATTTCAAAATTGCGGACTTCGCGATAGAAATCAATCTTCTCTTCGAACGATGGCAGCTTGATCTTAGCTGGAGCCTTGATAAGTCGAATTGAATCGCTGGGAAAAGACGGCTCAACCGATCTAAATCTGCAACGGGAGGTGCATCGGTTTGAAGCCGAGTTGATCCGGATGGCGCTGGTTGAGACTGGAGGCCGCCAAAGGCGTGCCGCGAGATTGCTTGGAATGAAAGCGACAACCCTCAGCACTAAAATAAAGCGGCACCGTATTCCCATCGGTGCTTCAATCGATACCCCTCCCGAAGAACCCACCCCAGCCCCTGAAGCGGTTTGAGCAGATGGACTCAGAACTCGAAACCTACTTCCCCTTAAACGCCGGCTTCCTTTTTTCAAGAAACGCACTGACGCCTTCGTCTTTGTCTTCCGTCGAAAAGCACAGCGCGAAGAGGTCAACCTCACGTCGCAACCCTTCGTCCAGATTAGAGCGCGACGCCAGCTTCACTGCTTCTTTAGCGAGGCTCAGCGCAATTGGACTCTTCTCGGCTATGCGGTTTGCGATTTCCATCGTCTTAGTTTCCAGTTGCTCGGCCGGAACGACCGTGTTTACAAGGCCAATCGCATAGGCGCTTTTAGCGTCGATGATATCGCCGGTCAGGATCATCTCCATCGCTTTGCCTTCGCCTACCAGTCGAGTCAGACGCTGCGTACCGCCACCTCCCGGAATAATGCCGAGATTGATTTCCGGCTGGCCGAACGAGGCCGTCTCGCTGGCGATGCGCAAGTCGCAAGCAAGCGCCAGTTCACAACCGCCTCCAAGACAATAGCCATTGATCATCGCGATGATTGGCTTGGGAAAAGTGTCGATGGCTGTAAACAGTGAGCGCGCTGTCATCACATCGCGCTGCATCATCGCAGTCCGGCCCGCGAACTCGGCGATATCGGCGCCAGCAATAAAAGCTTTATCTCCTGCGCCGGTAATAACTACTACGCCAACAGAGTCATCACTGCGCAACTCTTCAAGTAGCGCTGCCCCTTCTTCGCGTGTTTTGATGTTCAGGGCGTTTCTTTTATCGGGCCGGTTAATCGTGATCAGTGCGACGCGGTTGCGGCGCTCGACAAGCAGCGTTTCATAGGTCTGTGGCATTGGTTGCGACATTTGTTTGTCTCCGGGAAGGTCGATGGCAGTTGCGCAGAAATCCTAAGCGTTGCTCGACGAATCGTCAACGACGCTCGAATCGGTACTGTCTTAATCATAATTTTTCTCTGCGGAATCCTGGCGACTTCTGCGACTCGTTGGAATAAACCTGGAAAAAACTCCCGCGGAGACTCCCGAAAACGCAAAGGAGCGTTGAGAATTTCAAATTAAGATAGTCTCGTGGTTCTGGTGGTGAGTTTAGCAAACTATCTGTATCTACCTGGCGCGCCAGCATTCCCGTCTCACTCGACAGCTACCTCGTAACCCTGTCTTAAAGTGAGAACGTATTTTTCCCACTTCGTTTTGAAGGCCTCCATATCGGTTTCAGCCAGAACTTTTTGCAGCGTCTTGAATCCGGTGGGGTCTTCCCGCTGATGCGTGAGAAACTGCTGGTAAAACTTCACCAGCAGACCTTTCTGCTGCAGGTAATAGCACAAATACCTTGCTTGCGCGTAGTTGACGCCTTTATCTTCATTGTAGAAACCGTTAGCGTCCAACGACGTCAGCTCCTTGAATTCTGGTACTTGTTTTTGTTTGATTGCCTGTTGCAATCCAGGCAAGCGCCAGTTAGTGAATCCGTGGATGTGTCCGTTGGCTTCGCCACACTGCTCATACAGCGAGCCCAGTCCTTCGTTAAGCCACGGCGGGCAAGCGGGAAAGTTTGCTTCGATAAACGGGTGCACAATTTCATGAACCAAAGTGCCACCCCCCGTTTCGATATTCATAATCAAAGCCTTGTGCGCGCTCGAATAATATCCGTAAGGAGTCGATGGCTTATCGCCAAAAAACAGGCGCGCATGCTTCTCATAAGAGGCTGCGTCCTTGAACAGCCAGATTTCGAGAATATCCTTTGGGTCATTTGTGAAGAAGTCCTGCTTGAGCCTTTCAACGGCCCACTTCACGGTAGCCGTAGCGTGCTCTTGCACCGCCTGTTTATTTTCATCGCCGATGACAACAAAAGGACGCTGGATAACCATAACGAATTCCGGAGGCGCTACTCGCATATCGGAACTGGTCAACTTGCTCTTAATTTCCTTTTTGAGCGATTCTACGTGCCGCTCGAAATCGGCGTCGCTAAAGGTCGCTGGAGCTAAAGGCGTCGAGCCGGGCACCGCCGCGTCAGGCGCCGGCACGACGGGGGAGAGGTGCGCACTGGCTTGAGTATTCTCCGTTGTCCGAGGCAATCTGCCAGCCCCGTTCCATGCGCACGTTGCGACGGCAAAAAGTAAGAGAAGGGCAAGGATTGCAATGCGCATAAGTGTTACCTTTGACAGAGGGACTCCTGGCCTGAATTAAGTCCGCAGCGTTGCTATGATTCAATTACGATGGCCGGGGTGCGCTCGGTTCTTTAAAAGAGAAGGGTCGAGGAGCCTTCTTCACTCATGTTTCCGGCGGACTTATGCCCTTTTTCCCAGCCCGAGGTTTGCTGGTACTCTGAACTCTAACCTTGAACGAAAAGCCTTTACAAATTGATCTGATTCAGACGCAACTGATAGACGCCGGCGTCGAAGGCATACTTGCATTTGATCGCGAATGCCGCTACATCGCGTGGAACAAAGGAATGGAACGCATCTCCGGGCTTAAGCGCGAAGATGTGCTGGGCAAATCAGCGTTTGAAGTATTTCCTTTCTTACGAGAAAGCGGCGAGGACAAATTATTTTATGCCGCGTTGGCCGGAGAAACTGCGACCTCTCAAAACAAACCCTACACAGTTCCGGAAAGCGGTCGAGCGGGATTCTACATTGGTCACTATTCACCGCTATTCGATCAGCACCATCAGGTCATCGGCGGTATAGCCGTCATCCAGGATATTACCGAACGCAAACGCGCCGAAGAGGCCGCGCAGGAAGCTCACCAGCGTCTGGCTTTTCATGTCGAAAATTCACCATTGGCAGTTATTGAGTGGGACAGCGATTTCCGTGTCTCACGTTGGTCTGCTTCAGCCGAGCGGGTCTTTGGTTGGACCGCTGATGAAGTCATTGGCAAACACGTGAGCGAGTGGCATTTCGTTTTCGATGAGGACGTTGACGCTGTGGCGCAGGTCACCTATCGGCAACGAGTAGGAGCTGAACTCCTGGGAGTTCAACGTAATCGCAACTATACCAAAGCCGGTTCGATCCTCTATTGCGAATGGTACAACTCTGTGTTGCACGACGAGCACGGCGAGCTAATCTCGGTGCTGTCTCTGGTGCTGGACGTTACGGCCCGCAAACACGCTGAGGAAGAACGCGCGGGCCTGTTGACTCGTGAACGCGACTTACGACAGCAAGCAGAAGAAGCAGATCGGCTGAAAGATGAATTTCTGGCCACGTTATCGCACGAACTGCGCACGCCGCTTACGTCGATACTCGGCTGGGCCATGCTCATTAGGAACGGCGAAGTCGACAGAATGGAGAACCTCGACCGGGCTTTTGAGATCATCGAACGCAATGCCCGTTCACAAGCGCGGCTCATCGACGATCTGCTTGATGTCTCGCGCATCATCACCGGCAACCTGCAACTCGACGTGCGTCCCCTGAACCTGGCGCCTATCGTCGATGTCGCCGTCGATGCTCTGCGTCCGGCCGCTGACGCAAAAGGAATCGAAATCCATAAAGAGTTGGATACCCAAACATGTCTTGTGAGCGGCGACGCAAATCGGCTGCGCCAGGTTATTTGGAATCTGCTTATGAACGCGATCAAGTTTACACCGCGCGGTGGCCGTGTCGCGTTGCGCCTTGAATGTTTTAAACCGGTTACAAGTGAATCGACGCCTGCTTCGGCGGAATTACCGACCGCGGCGGTCCCCGGCTCGTCTTTCCCGTCGTTTGTGCGCTTCACGGTGACTGATACAGGCGAGGGTATAACGCCGGAGTTTCTGCCCTACGTGTTTCATCGCTTTCGTCAGGAAGAAGGATCAATTTCGCGCAAAGCCGGTGGGCTTGGGCTGGGCCTGGCCGTGGTTCGTCATCTGGTCGAGTTGCATGGCGGCAGTGTCAGCGCTGATAGTCCTGGCCCAGGTCAAGGCTCGAGCTTTACAGTGGATCTGCCTCTTGCCCGGGACAGAAGACACCCGCCCACGGAGGCAGACAAGCTTCACGAGGATGGCAGAGAAAGTTTTGAAAGAAGAGGCACCGATCGAAAACAGTTTGATGCTGAAATTGTGGAAATCGCGGATGAGGTTGCTGACGCGAGCGCAATTGTTGCGAGGAATGCCGCTGGTCTTCGTGCCGCAAGACCGCTCGCCGGCATCCGCGTCCTGCTGGTTGAAGATGACGACGACTCGCGTAATCTGCTCAGTTTAATTCTTGAGCGTCATGGTGCTGAAGTGGTTGCCGCGTCTTCTTCGATTGAAGCGCTTGATTCCTTCTTGCAGAGAGCTCCCAACATTGTCATTAGCGATATCGGCATGACTGAGGGCGACGGTTACGAGTTGATTCGAAAACTACGTTCACTGCCAGTCCAGGGCTCTCTTATTCCTGCTCTCACCTCAGAAACTGACGCTGGGTCCCTTGAGTCGGAACCAATTAGCGAGTCAAGACTGCCTGCGCTTATTCCGGCAATTGCACTAACCGGTTACGCGACCAGCAAAGATCGTGAGCGCGCCCTGGCCGCCGGCTATCAACTACACATCGCCAAGCCGGTGGAACCGGAAGATCTAATCACGGCCATCGTGCAGCTTGTAGCAGCTGCCAAAGCCTAGCCATCACTTGAATTTCACGGTCCGCTATTAACAAAACCCTGCCTGAGCGATATCCCAGACTACTAGTCTTCGGCCGCATCTTCCCAGACGTACCTGCGTCCGTTCCAATACAGCAGACTATCGCCACCGACTTCCGTGCCCATGGTAATTACGTCCCCTTTTGACGCGCGCGGCATGATCATGCCTTTTCGCTGCTTGCCATGTTTGCTCATGAGCTCAATTAAACCTTTGCGGTATTCTGGCGCGGAACCAGCGCGATCATATTCCAGTATAAGAACAGGGGAATCACCAATGAGCAAAAACTTTCCTATCGGGTTAGCAGTGGTCCAACTGTGGACGATTGCGAGCGCGAGTTTATTTTCTACTGCGGGATCACGGGGAAATTGTATTGCGCCATTAACCTCAAAGGGGTTCTGCAGCCGTACGTCTTTAGGTAGTGAAGGTCTCGTCGCCTTGATGCGTATCACAGCAGCTATATCCTGCGCTCCATCACCATTGAAATCCCCCGTCACATAGAACGGCTGGAAGGCAGTCATGGGTTCAACTGCTGCGCCGAAGTTTCTTAGTAATACTTCCGTGACGGACGGTGGCGGCACAGTCGTCGGCCGTGCGTGTGTTTGAGCTGGCAGCATTAGAAGGACTGCCATGAAAAGGATTCTTGCAGGGCGGCTCATGATCCAACAAGCTTCATAACAGAAGCCCTCTCAACGGGTCAATGGTTGCGCCTGACCTTCGCTTGATTTCCCTCGTCCCCACTATCCAAAAAAAGACAGCGGACTGTAAGTCAACGTACCGGAGAAGTACAGACAGCGGCTGGCGATTCAGAATTTAGCGTCTTTTCTATTGGTATTGAACTTGCTGATGGCACCGAGAGATCATCAAGCCGCTCTTCGATACCCGACCAGTCAGCGGTAAATGGGGGAAACAAGGAATGCTGGGAACAAGATCCGTGGACTCGTCAAATCTTTACACGTCGCGCTGGTGGGCGCGGCTGGCACACATTACGGCAGAACGTTCATTGCGACCACAGAAGGAACGGCGTCGTTGGAAACGAACGCTGCGACAGCTGATCAGAGCAAGACGATGAGCTGGTCACCTAAAACTTGAATGGCTTTTTTAATATTCGGCCGGTCTTCTTCAGAAATGCAGTCACGCCTGACTCTTTCTTCGGCTCAACTGCAGTCGATTCCTTGGGCGCGGCGGGACTGGAGTTGGCCGTTGAATTCGCTCGCACCGATGAACCAGGCCTCTCAATTGCCCGTACGCTGCTTCGTCTTAGCATTGTGACCATCCCGCCCTGCCGATACCAGATCCCCTCCCTTGTTTCCCACACTTCGTCAGCTTTGATTGCGGAACCATTGTTGAGCCGGATAATAGCCGGTCGGTGACGATTGGCAGGGACAGCGTCGGCGTTTGGCAGCGCCTTGGGTTCGACAAGCATACCTTTCGCGGAAGCCGAGTGGGCCGAAGAAAGTGTTGAACTAACAGCGGCGACTTCGGCCGGCGACGAGCGTTCTTGCTCTGAAAGCTGCGTGAGATCGCCAGTTGAGGGAGGCGCAGCTGATGTTATTGAGTTGGAATCAGGCTGTGATGGTGGCGCAGAGGTGTCACCGCTGGTCGTGGTCTTGGAGGAAGTGACCGAAGGTGGCGAGGCGCTTACTGATTCCGACCGGTGGAACCGGAGCAGGTACAAAAATGAAAGGATTGCCACCAGCACCAATGCAATTGCCACTAGAATCGAAAAGCTTCTCGAGCGCGATTTTGGGGGTATATTTATGTTGAGTCTCGTCGGCGGCGTAATTACTCTTTCCATCGCAAGCGACGCCGCACCGAAAACAAGCTCTTTCCCGTCCATATCGCAAAAGGCCTGCTCATCCTCATAGATAAATTCGCACTGCGGGCATAGCTTCATGGCGTTCCTCCGGGGTAAATCCGAACTGTAAATTTGGGGCTTGGGCGGTAAGCAGTGTTCGCGCAGGCACTTACTCGGTGAGGGGCCGCTGAAGGAAAGATTACACAGATCCAGCGAAACAGACAATCAATTTTACGCAAATATCATGGAAACCGGCCTGATTGGCGGGCTACTCGGAGGGAGAGCCCTCTGCATCGGTGGCTGAATCTGTGGCAGGTTGATCGTCAGCCACCCAGGAGACGAAGAGTCGCAGCCAGTTTTCAGTGGATTCGGCGATTTGCACGCCCACCCGCGCAGTGCCGTAAATTGCTGGAGCCGTGCGTATTACGACGGCGGTTACTTCGATGGGCGCACCGTCCGGCCGGTGTGCGCGGATATACAGGCGCTCGCCACGGCTGACTTTTTGATTGAGGTGAAACAGCGCGCCGGAAGTTGAAATATCGTCAGTCTCGGTTGGTTCGCTCCAGGCCGAGCCGTCTTCCGCGCGACCCGAAACAACGATCGGGAGGCGCAGGGCCATGCGTAGAGCGAAGCGTCGTTCTTCGTTGTTGTAGGGGGGGTTCATCAAATCAGTAGTTGGGGAGCACTAAACAGAAAGCCGATCCCTACGAACTATTGGCGGCTGACTGCGGTCTGCTTCTTCTCATCCTTCCAGTTGTAAAATCCCTCGCCGGTTTTCTTGCCGAGTTTTCCTTCCATTACCAGCCGCCGCAACACCTCCGGCGGTCGAAATGTTTCGGCGCCAAGTTCGCGATAGAGATATTCGGCGATGTTTAACCGAACATCGAGACCCACATGGTCCGTAAGTTTTAATGGACCCATGGGATGGTTATATCCGAGCTCCATCGCAGTATCGATGTCTTTGGCGCTGGCCACGCCCTGTTCGAGCATGCGCATTGCTTCCAGTCCCAACGCTACGCCCAGACGGCTGGAGGCAAAGCCAGGCACATCGCGAACAATAATGGGCTCCTTATGCAAACGTAAACTGACTTCGCGCGCGACTTCCACTGTATCATCCCCGGTGGCTTTTCCGACGACAATTTCCACCAGACGCATGAGATGGACGGGATTGAAAAAGTGCATTCCCACTACATTCTGGGGCTGGTCGGAAACCTTCGCGATTTCAGTTATCGAAAGCGATGATGTATTGGTGGCGAAGATAAAAGATTTCGTGGAATGGGCTTCTACTTCGCGAAGGATGTTCTGTTTTAGGTCGAGTTTTTCCGGCGCCGCTTCAATAATCAAGTCCGCATTCGCGATTTCATCCAGTCTTGTGGTGCCGCGGATATGTTGCAGAGTTGAATCGCGATCTTCCTCAGTTAGCTTGCCCAGTTGGATCCCTTTGGCAAGATTTCGTTCGATCGCTTCAATGCCGCGCGCCAGGCAATCGCGGTCGACGTCGCGCAGCAGTACCTTATAGCCGGCCCCGGCCGCCACCTGCGCAATTCCATGTCCCATGGTGCCTGCGCCTATGACGCCGACTTTTTCAATGCTGTGCGGGGCGATGCCTGCGTTCAATCGTTTCCTTTAGTTCTCGGTAACGCTGAGATTCTCTGCCAGTTGGCCGCAGCTTGGATTCGACTACTCTAGTATCGCTAGTTATACTATACGCCTAACCGAAAACGCTATACTTTCGGGCATTTAGTCACATTTTTCAAGTTTCCAAAAAGGGACGGAGAGCACTCCATGCCGAGGCAAACGCTCGATCGAGAGGTTGTAATCATTGGTTCAGGACCGGCCGGATTGACGGCTGCGATCTATTCGGCCCGCGCTAATTTGAGGCCATTGCTGATTGATGCCCCGGCCGACGCCGAAAAGCAAACGACTCCCGGCGGGCAACTTATGATCACGACTGACGTGGAAAATTACCCCGGATTTGCCTCGGGCATTCAGGGTCCTGATCTGATGACGGAGTTTCGTAAGCAGGCAGAACGGTTCGGAACGGAGTTTCTCGAAGAGTGGATTACCGAAGCTGATTTGAGTGACCGCCCGTTTAAGCTACAAACAGGGAATTACATCATCAACGCAGGGACACTGATTATTGCAACCGGCGCCTCTGCGAAATGGCTGGGCATCCCCGGTGAGGCGAAAGTGCCGAACGGTTTTGGCGGCAACGGCGTCTCGGCCTGCGCAACTTGTGATGGTCCGTTACCCGGATTTCGTAACAGGGAATTGGTGGTAGTTGGCGGCGGTGATACAGCGATGGAAGAAGCTACGTTCCTCACGCGTTACGCCTCAAAAGTATATCTGGTTCATCGTCGCGACAAATTGCGCGCATCGAAAATCATGCAGGATAAGGCGTTTCAGAATGAGAAAATTCAATTTATCTGGAACACTGCTGTCGAAGAGATTCTGGGAGAGGACGAAGCCGGAGTCACAGGCGTAAGGCTGCTAAACTTACAGACTGGTGATGCTAGTGTACTTCCATGTGCCGGCGTCTTCATTGCCATCGGTCACAAGCCGAACACAGATCTTTTTAAGGGACAGATCGATATGGACGAAGTCGGCTATATTAAGACTTCGCATCGATCAACGGCCACGAATGTGCCGGGAGTATTCGCTTGTGGCGACGTACAGGATGCTACCTACCGGCAAGCGGTTACCGCGGCCGGCACGGGTTGCATGGCCGCACTCGACGCGGAGCGTTATTTGGATCACCTGCCGGTGGCAATGCCCAGTGGGGATGAAATTACGATTGAGGGCGAACACGTTACACCGGATCATAAAGCGATCATTGAGCCCGACGGAAGCATGGTGCCTAATTGATCGGAAAGTAGCTAACAGGGCAAGAAGAACAGATTAACTACAACAGAACAATCGAATCATCACGCTGCGGACGCCGTGAAGGAGCTGGTCGTTGATACGACTCAACTTCGGACGGCCGAAAGTTTCTGGGGCAGGCTTCACAATAGAATCCGAGATGCTTTTTCCGGTCCTCACATTGATTGCAATCCAATGTTTGTCCCACCACCCGCAGAGCTTCAACCAGCGGCAGCAAAACCCGTCCGCGCTCAGTCAGCTCATACTCAATGTGCGGCGGATTGCCGCCAAAGTCCGTGCGCTCCAACAATTTGTCCTTCACCATGTCGCGCAGACGCGCCACCAGGGTGCGGCTGCTGATAGGAAAAAGTCCCGCGTGCAATTCCATGGTCCGGCGCGGTCCGGCAGCGAGGTCGCGCGCGATTAGCAGCGTCCACTTGTCACCGATCATCTGTAGCGCGCCGGAAACGGGACAACCATCGATTTCACGTCGTCGCACGATTTACACTCCGCAATTCAAACACAAATCCAGAGCAGGCGAACCATTGTTTCCTGAAAACCCTAACCCCAGCAGCTTTGGTAGAACGAAGCAGCTACTTTGCAATTGTGATTTCACGACTGGTGGTGTTGTAGCCGCCGTTTTCCACCGGCCTTCCATCTTTGTCCAGCAACTCCAAACGAACCGTATGCTTGCCGTTGATCCAGCCAGACAACCAGATAGGCTCCCACTTGTCGATAAATTTCGCGTCGTCATCGTCGACGATATATCTGACGCGATAATCACCGCCGTCACCTTTTAGCTTCGCCCCGGTGAGCCAGAAGTCGATCATGATCGGATCCGCTTCCGCCTGCTTATATTCACCCTTGGGTCGGCTGTAAGTCAGCAAAGGCTTTGCGGCATCGACTTCACCGGCGCTGCTCGCCGCCATATCCTTGCCTTCTCGGGCCGGCGCTGGACTGGGGCCGCTGTTGTTGTTCGCCATCGTCTGGCCGCTATTCGTCGTGGTCGGTTTAGAGGCGTCGCCTCCTCCTTTAACCGTGAACGTCACCATCTGAAAGGCACCGTCGTTTTTATAGCTTTCGTGCCAGGGCCGCGACGGAAACACCCGTAGCGTGTGTTTGCCGGCTACCACATTGCGCAGTTCGAACGCCTGGCCCAATTCGTAATAGGCTTCGTAGGGTTGGTTATCGAGGATAACGTGGATGTGATTACCCTTTCCGGTCGCGGGATCTTTGTGAGGCATGTAGCCCTTCAGATCGCCGCTCAGATCTAGTCTCACCTCCACCGTGGAACCATTGATTACCGCATCCTTTGCGGGAGAGACGATCTTGAGGGTTGGCTTTGCCTCGTCCTGTTCACCACGCCCCTTCATCAGATCCAATATGCTTTGGGGACGCGCCACCAGCGAGAGGGTCTGCGTGGGTGGCGGTGTCACAGTGCTGGTGGCCGTAGTGCTTGCGTTATCGCTGCCGGCAGCACAGGAAGTTAACAACAGGGCGATTGCACTAAGTGCTATCGAAAACAGTAGACCTTTTCTTTCCAAGCCCATCTTGTCCTCCGAGAAGAAAATTCCGAAACGAAATAGTTTTCAGGCAAGTGTACTCTGAGAGACGTAGTTAGCCAATAAGCGAAAAGGGATGTGGGTCGGGGGCAGGCAGCAGTCGGCAGGTGCAGACGGCAGGAGCCAGCAGTCGCAATGAAACACCGTCAAGAACTAACGGCCATCTGCGTAATCACCCACGGCCGACCGCTCACTGCCCACTGCCTACCGCCTCCTGCTATCAGGCTCCGGCGCTTTGCGCGCCCGCAGGTTTTCGTAGACGCCGCTCGACCGCGATCCAGTCGATGTTTGAGAAAAAGGCTTCGATGTATTTTGGTCGTTCAGCCGGTTTGTAATCGAGAAGGTATGCGTGCTCCCACACGTCCATAACGAGGATCGGATCGTAGCCCGCAATATTGCCCGTTTCGTGAAGCGTTACCCAATGATTGGATAAACGATTAGTGGACGGATTTTGATAACAAATGGCCCAACCGACCCCTCTCATTTTGCCGATACCCACAAAGTCTGCTTTCCAGATTTCGTAGCTCCCAAAGCTCGACTCCGCGGCTTTGGCAAACTGCGCCGTGCGATCAGGATCACCAGTGCCGCCACCGCTCTTCAGGTTATCGAAGTAATATTCGTGCAGCACCATCCCGTTATATTCGAAACCGAGACGCCGCGTCAGTTCGGAATACGCGGGCATTTCTTCCTGATCCACCTGCCCATCCTGAATGAACTTATAGATTGCGTCGGTCAGTTTGTTGGTTTCCTTGACGTAGCCTTCATAGAGTTTGAAATGCATCTCCAACGTTCGATCGGAAATGCCGTTAAGGCTACTCAAGTTGAATTCCCGCGCCTTGTAAGAATTTGTATTCATCTAAACCTCCTTAGTAATTAAGCCCTGGGGAGACAAAATACCCGCGCCTGGTTGTAGCTCGGAATTCCTAAACTATTGCTCACGAGTATGGCGAATGAGTGAAGACGCTGAGGATTTAGTGTGACGGAAAGAGGGGGACGCAGGTGCAGGGTGCAGTGGGCAGTCGCAGTTAGGAGTATAACCGTTTGTCGAGACGCTGCATGCTCTCTACTGCATACTGCCGTCTGCTCCTGCCGTCTGCCGACTGTCCACTGCGGTCCGGCTCTATTTTCCGAAGATCACCCAGTCTCCATGCGAAGTACCCATGAAGAGCAACAATGGCAGCGAAAGCCAGGTATTGGTTCGTGATGCGATAAAAGCCTGTCGTGCCAGTTCCGGTGGCGCAGCCGGGCCGGTACCGGCAGTCGCCGCTAAGATCCGCTTATTGTTGGGCCAAATGATGCCCCAAACGTTGAGCATCATTACCAGACCGTAGGCGCCCCCCAAGCCGATCGAGTAAGTCTTATTGCTGGCGAAGCTCTGCCCGCCGACGGTAAGCATTGCATCAAAGAATCTGAGCAGGCCCCAGGAAACGAAAAGCACCAAAACGATCATAACTACCGCGAACACGCGGCCGTCCTTAATCAGCGCCGGCACCTTCTTGATGATGGCAAACTCGACGATGAACAAAACAATCGGATAGGTCAACCACGCAAACAAAACCCACCAAAGGTTGACGTGCCCACCGCCAATCGTGTTCGCGTTTGCGACGTCGCCTTTAAGGGTGTACATCGCAAAATAGGCAAGGCCCGCGAGTACTGTTACCACCGCACCCCAACGGAAATACCAAAGAGCGCGGCCGAGCAAATCCGGATTGACCTTTTTCTTCGTGTCGGGATCGAGGGCCTTTTGAAACGGCACGTTCACGAGGTTGAAAAAATAGAGCAGACCAATCCAGGTGATGCCGGCAACAAAGTGCGCCCAGCGCAAAAAGATACGCGTCAATGCATCAGCGTTCGGGGGATGAAAGAGATCCTGGAACATAGCCAGACTGACGGGGAGATGAGCAGTTGACTCGATTAGCATTTATGACCTCCGTGCGTAGGACAGGCACTTGACCTGTGTTCTTTCGCGGCCCTAATAACAGACCGCGCCGTTGGAAAGAATCTGACAGACATGAATGTCTGCGCTGCTTCTGTATGGAGTACGCGAAGATTACACCTTGAGGCCGCTGTGACGCAATAAGGTTTGTCTCGCCACCGTTTACCAACCCGTTAAGCTCAGGTCCTGAGTGCTGCGAGGCCGTCTTGACGACCGTGAGCTGTTACTCGTCAAAAGGGCGTGGGCCGGCGTCCATTCCCCTGACGCTTACTTGATTGATTACACGGAGCTTTAAATCGTCCCGAACGCGAATCTGGCACGAGAGGCGGACGTTATCGGCGAGTTCGGCCTCCATGGCCAGGCGGTTGCGCTCAAGTTCACGCATTTCACCGGGGTCACCTTCCTGAATTTCGACGCGGCAGGTCGTGCAACGGGCGTTGCCACCACAGCGGTGGAGAATGTCAATTCCGGCATCCTCCAGGACAAGAACTAACTTTTTTCCTTCGGGCGCCTCAATAGTTTGTTCGCCGGTTGCAGTTGTAGCTTCAATACGGGCCATTGTTTATTGCTCCAGAGATTTTAGTTTTTGATTGCCCGATGAATTTGGCATAACTAAACCGGTTGAGCAAGTGGCACGGAAGAGCGGGGTAAACCACGTTCCTGACCTGTGAGATTGTTGGAGTTGCCGTGCCCTTGCGTTGAAAGCCGTTCAAGCCGCAGTGTGAGAACGAAGTTAGATCAACTCTGAGTCGGGAAGGCGAGTTTACCCCCGCTCGTGACCGAGATCCAGTTCCATAAAAGTCGCATCCGGAACTGGGTTGTTGTAGTAAGGCTCGATCTCTTTAAACCCCAGCGCGCGATACAGGGTGATGGCGCGGTCCATCCTTCCCGGCAGCGTGTCGAGCCGAATTCGACGATAGCCCAGCGTGCGCGCGGCCTGAATGCTGGCTTCTGCGAGCGTGCGACCCAAACCTGTTCCGCGAAATGCGGGTCGCACATATAGACGCTTCATCTCACAAGCATCATCAGCTATCCCGCGCAACGCAATGCACCCAGCCACCTGATTCTCAATAACCGCGAGAAACAAACGGCCGCCGGGTGGTGCATAGTCGCCCGGCAACTCAGCCAGTTCCTTATCAAAGTTTTGGAAGCAAAGACTTATACCGAGGCCCGCCGCGTATTCCTCATACAACTCGCGAGCAACTTTGATCTGTCCTGCAGAGGTGGCTTGAATCAATTCCATGATCCGCAAAGAGACAACGCGCTGCGCGAAA
This sequence comes from Pyrinomonadaceae bacterium, assembly GCA_035297925.1. GTDB lineage: Bacteria > Acidobacteriota > Blastocatellia > Pyrinomonadales > Pyrinomonadaceae > PSRF01. The sequence goes on from DATGYM010000355.1 coordinate 16,357, forward strand.
TTGGCTCGATAATCTACTTTGAAAAGACT
>DATGYM010000356.1:0-10700 GCA_035297925.1 Pyrinomonadaceae bacterium
CTCGCTCATTTCGACCACGACGCGCAAGCAGATAAGTAGTTTCGAGTTTCGGGTTCGGAGTTTTGGGTTTCAGTCTTGAAGGGCTGGAACTCGGAACTTGAGGGCTTGGGGTTCTTAGTCTCGAAACTTGAAACTCGGAACTCGACAACTTTTCCAAAAGGAGCATCTATTGGCTAGAGACGATTTGATTCCGGCGGAGGGCACGATCATCGATAAGCAGCCCAATGCATTTTTCAAGGTGCAGCTCGACAACACCCAGCACGTCGTGCTTGCAGCGGTTTCCGGCAAGATGCGGAAAAACAGGATTCGCATTCTCGTTGGCGATCGCGTGAGCGTGGAAATGTCCCCGTACGATTTGTCGCGGGGCAGAATCACGTACCGCTATAAGTAAGCAGTGAGCAGTAAGCAGTAAGCAGTGAGCAGTGAGCAGTGAGCAGTAAGCAGTGAGCGGAAAGCTGACGTATAATCTTAACTGATCGCGAAGTTTACTTTATCCGTTCGAGGTTTTCGCCGGGCACGACGTTAATGCTCTTGAATACCGACATCCGCACCAAGCCCGGTGCCGCGCCTTTTGGCTTCGTAACAAACTTCCGTTGCGTATAGTGGATATTGACTTTGGAGTCTTCTCCGGCTTGACTGAATTTCCCGGCAAGTTGCGCCGCTTCGATAATAGTGCGGTGCGGGATTTCTTTACGTCCGGAATTGCGAACGATGACGTGCGAGCCGGGATAGTCGCCGGCATGAAGCCATAAATCGTTTGGCCGCGCCACGCGGAAGGTCAACCGATCGTTATCGCGTGAGGTCTTACCCACCAGCACTTCGTACCCGTCGGAAGATCGATAGCGTCGCACGCCCGGAAGGCTGAGCGGCGCTTTTACTTTTTTCCCAGTTGGTAAAGGAGCACGCTTCTTGTCCTCAAATTCCCCCAACTGCTCAGCGTCACGACTGGCTATGGCTGCCTCGAGTTTCCGGCGTTTCTCGCTGATCTCTTTCAGCTCGCGATCCACTTGAGCAAGCCTTGCCCCGGTCTCTTCGATCGCTCGTTTTGCTTTCGCGTAGCGCGAAAAATAATCGCCCGCCGCTTCCTGTAACGTCACGTTCTCATCGACCTCGAGTTCGACTGTCGGAATCCCTTCAGAAAAGTAGTCCTGCAGGCTGACTCTAGTGCCACGGCGCTTTGCGGTTGTGATATTTGCCAGGAGCAGATTCCCAACTCGTTTATGTTCCTCGGGATTGCCATGGTCGCGCAGATCGTTCCTGAGGTTGGTCTTGAGTTTTTTTCGACGGGAAATTTCCTTTGCGAGCCTGCTCCTAAGATCTGCGGCCAGGCTGTCAAACTCATTCTCAGCATCGCGCTCACGGTAATACTTGTCTAAGGCTTCAGAAATGCTGCGCACTCCGGGCGCAGTTTGACGCAACTGCCGTTCAAATCTCGTGACGCTTGAGGCAGCACTCCGTGCTGGCAGCTTTGGCGGATTGTATGAATCGCCTGGTTGCTGACCTTCACCGTGTGGCTTGCGCCAGGCATGTTTGATACTTCCCTTTGGCCCAAGTAGGAAGAGATTCGCCGAGCGACCGGTGAGTTGAGCAATCAGCGTATGGACTTGTGGCTCTCCACCGGAATCATCCGCCACTTCAAACGACAACCTAACGACGCGCTCGTTTTCATCTTTCCTCAACGACAACAAGCAACAACCGCCAAGGACCGTGCGAACTGCCTGAACAAAAAGTGAGGGTTGCAGCGAGCTTTTCTCCAATTCGCGGGACTTGCGTTTGATCAGGTAGAGACGCGGTGCGGCCGGCTCGATACTGATGAAAAGGTAGCGATGCTCTCGTAGACCAAAGTCAATGGCGACAGAAAAGGATGACGTTTGAAATACCCTTCCCAGAAAGCGGCCTGGTAGCACGGCTTGAAGTTCGTCAACAACTTCTTTCAGGGCTTCTTCGTGCACTCGCGCACTCCTTGGATTACAGTCGCAACTTTTGGAAGCTCCAAAACAAGAAAGGCCCTGCTCTGGCTGAGCAGGGCCGATTCTAGTCGATTAGAGCCGTCACGCTCGAGTTACCGCAGTATGCGTTGAGCGATCATGGACCGTCTGTTTTTCCCTGTCGATGAACATATACATCAGCAGGATACCGCCCGCCGCTAAACAGAGTATATAAACCAGGGAACGTCCCGCTGCCTGACTGCCGGTCGGGATCAAACCAGTCCGCGCGTCAACCACGCGAAGAGAAAGGAGTTTCATCGCCAGGGTTCGTCCGGTAAAGGCCACGCTAACGGTGAAATAAAGAAAGGCTACTGTCAAAAATGTGCCGCCCGCAAAAGCCAGCATGCGTGGATTTTGCCATTCAGGCGTGGTGAAATCCGCCAGCACAAGAAAAGGAGACGACAGGAGTCCCACGGTAACTAAATCGAGCACCGCGCTGGTTATCCGCCGCAAGATGGGCGCTGAATCGTATCGGCCGGTTTCAAGGCAAATGGAAGTCGGAATCGAATCGAGGTAATTCAGAGCAGGGTTTTGTTCGTCAATAACCCGCCTCGGTTTTTTTGGTTCGATTACAAGCTCGCTGCTGATAACCAACGGCGGTGCGGGCACCACAGCGAGGTTATGAACACGTTCCTTCCTGGAGACGGGTGCTTCCGGCGACTGATCAACTGAAACCGCAACCTGAGCCATGGGTGAAATAGCTTCTTCCACTGCCGGTTCCTCCTCATACAAAGCCGCAGTAGCCACTGCTGCATTTCCTGATTGAGAATTCGCGCGTTCAATTCGTCGCAACGCAGCGACGACTATCGGATTCATGGTTGGCAAATCCGCTTGTGGCAAGAGCTCAAGCGTAGGACCAGACTTTGTGTCCGATTCACTGGACAAAAAGCCCATTTCTGTTCCCTCCAGCGTTGCCTCGCGCGCGCGTTTCTCCTGCACCTCGCGCACTCTCTCGCCGAGTTCTTTTCGCCACTCCGGCATCGCGCTGCGATTTACTCCAGGAAACTCGAGCAAGGAAGGCGACTTTGTCCTGGTGCGGGACTTTGGCGCGGTTCTCACCGCTGCCGGTTCTTTTACGCAGTCCATTTGGGCTGGCTGAACCTGAGCAAAAACATTATCGGAAGGTTCATTCTGGAGAGCACCGCACTCAGGGCATCTCGCAGACGGGTTGTCGTAACGGGCTCCGCACGCGGAACATCGCATACCAAGCTGCCTCCGTAGGGGACGATGCGAGCTAACTCAGGAGCCCGACCGAAAATCGGGCAGTTACTCCGTAGTCGCGGCGCATCGTATCAGGAACTACTTTAAGTGGTCAATCAGAAAATATAAGAAGCGTTGGAGTTGTCAGATTGTGCCGAGATCGATCCGTGGGACAGTCTAGAGAGGAGTGCGTCCGCCGAATCCGGTGTCCATGTCATGCCACCATTCAAGTTCATCGCCTTCACCCAGTTGCCAACAAAGCAAAACAACTCGGCCGTCTCTGAGGGATGGGAAATCGACCAGGCCGCGGTCGAAATCCTTCAGTTGCACGCCCAGAGCTTCCAGCTCCGACATTTGCTCGGTAAAGTCGCTTAGCAGAAGGGCGTAATTTTGACCGCCTGCCATCCCCCCGCCACCTTGTTCGGCCGCTTGCGCTGCCAGCTTTGCTTTGCTGCGATAAAGTCCGAGACGCCGGCGCGAACGCTGGATCTGTTGCAAAATTTCTCGAACGGCCGGCAGAAGCGCGTTCGCTTCCTCGATAGTAAACAGCTTCATAGCAAGTTTGTTGGTTCCGGGTCAGTGCTCGTCTGTTATCCGGATAAAGTCGACCGCTGTGCCAAAGTCTTCAGGCTCATCGTCGATAGTTGTTTCCAAAACGACTCGCAAAGTTGATTCGTACCCTTCATCCGGAGTCCCCTGAAGCGGAACTGTGTCATTCAGATATTGAGAGGGCTGCTGCTCCGGAACATCCCTTTCATCATACCGGTGACCGTGAATCACTTCCTTCCGCACGCGGTCTGCTATTTCACCCAAATCAATAAAGTAATCCGCCACGTCGATTAACTTCGGCGCGGTATTGGAACGAAATCCTGCCACCTCGACCCGGCAGCCTTTATAGGCAACTGCGTTGACAGCGTAAACAAAATCCTCATCACCGGAAACAAGCACTGCTGTATCGTAGCGGCCCGCGAGCGACAGCATGTCCACGGCAATCTCAACATCCAGATTTGCTTTACGACTGCCATCGTAGAAGGTTTTCAATTCCTTTTGAATTACACGGAATCCATTTCTTCGCATCCACAGCAGGAACCCCTGCTGTCGTTCAGCGCCGACGTCGACGCCCGTGTAGAAGAAAGCGCGAAGCAGGCGGCCGTCTCCCAACAGCACCCGCAGGAGTTTGTTGTAGTCGATGTCGATGTTGTGGAAGCGCGCAGCATGGAACAGATTGTTGCCATCAATAAACACAGCTACCCTGCCACGATGACCGAGTTGCCAGGAAATATTATTTGTTGGATCAAAATTATTCATATGGTAGCTGCGTCCTGAATAGCGCTTTTATTATCGGGATCTAGAATGCTTATTTGTGGTTGATTGGTCAAGGGGACTGACCTTGCTGAGAGCCCTGCTATTCAGCCGCGAGAATATCGCCATTGACCGCGTCGACATAGACGAAATGGACCGGGGCGCCGGTCAATTCCATTTCCCAGGCAAGATGAAACTCCAGGGCGTCGGGCCGAGCTTTCGACGGCAGAATATAGGTCGTCAGTCCGAGGGCATTTACCGGGCTGGACGTGGGAACGGTGAAGCTGGTCGTGTTCCCCTTGGGGTCGGAGTAGACCAGGCCTTTTTCGCGAAGTTGTTGCACCGCATCTTCTGCTTTGAGACGGACGTTGAGCGCGGAAAGCGCGGTTTGTATCTGATCCGCATCGGGTATGCAGCTACTGCTGAGATTTATGACTCGCCGGTCAGCGGCGAAATTGATTTGCAGCTTGCCGTAATTTCCGCGAATCGGGTAGCGAAAGGGTCGCTGCTCATAATTGGCCACTTTCATACCGTCTGGACGATCGACTCTTTCGACCAGCGAAAGCCTGGCAGGTTCAGCGCCTATTAGTTCCTGCCAGTCGTTAATGAAACGGCGCAAAGATTCTCTGGTTTCTTCCTCAGTCATCACGGCTGTGGCGCCAACTTTCGGCAACAGCAAAAGGCCGTTCATTCTTTCGGGCAGACCAGCAATAGTTGCGGTGACAGGTTGAATTTGCGGTGCGACGCCGTCTGGCGTGGCGGGCAATCGCGAAAGGCGGTGCAAAGCCGCCGCTGTTGCTTCTGTTCTGTGACTGTCTTCAGTTAATAGAACGGGATAGAGCGGTTCATTGCTGCGTGGACCCGCTGCATTCGGCGGCTGGAATGCGGCGCAGGCGCCAAAAACCAGTGCTGAACCTAAAATGATGACTAACCTGACGGTTGCTGTCATGCTACGGATGCTGTTGCGAGCAGGCATTGGTGTGCGATAGAAAGTTTTACAGCGTCGTATAATCCAGAGTCCTGGAGGAGCTGTTGCCCAAAGATAACGAAAAGGTTCCGCTTTTTTCGTGGACAACTGATGAGCCGGATGGTTCGGCGCTTTCACCTTTCGCACCCGAGCAAATGCTGCGGTGCGACGAGTGCTCGCGCGCGAACCCGCCTACTCGACTCAATTGCCTCTATTGCGCCGCGACTCTGCCACACAATGAGGCAACCGCCCAGCTACAAAAGCCCACGCTCAGACCACTCGAGAAATGGGAACAAGGGTATAACAACATCCTTCTCCCCCCGGTGGCAAACCCGACTGAAAAAGTCATGGCTGCACTATGCGATCTTTTGCTCTTGCAGTCTGAAGAACTCAGTCGCATTTTAGCGGCAGCAAAGCCTTTGCCGCTGGCCCGCGCCTCAACTCTCGAGGAAGCGAAACTAATCCGGCGTCGCCTCAGCAGTTTCGGAATTGACTCGAGCATTATGCCAGATGCGGCACTAGGCACCGATATCTCAAACGTCATTAAGGTGCGGACGATGGAATTTGACGAGGCCGGGATCAGCACTTATCAAAGTCCGGCATTACCGGCCGTGCGAATTTGTTGGTCTGATCTGGTCTTGCTCGTGTTGGGGCGACTAATCAGCCGCCGCGTGGAGCTGAAGGAGCAAAACGCGGCGCGGTCGGAAACCTTTATTGTCGATGCGAGCGAGTTTGTGACCGATGAAGCTGTTGTAGATTTCTATGTTCGCAACGAGCCGACCACTTATCGCATCGCTGCGAATGGCTTCGACTTTTCCTGTCTTGGAGCGCGCAAAGGATTGCTGACGAGTGAGAATATTTCAACCCTCATTCAGTTGCTGCGAGAAAGTGCGCCTCGGGCAGGCTATGACGATTCCTTTAATTCGCTGCGTAAAACCCTCGAAGCAGTTTGGCCCTCGGACCAACAAAACGTGTCAAGCGGATGGCATCGCGAACGGCCCGGGAAATACACAGTGGGCAGCGTTATTGAGCACACCAACTATATGCAGTTCTTGCGCTATTCGAGACTTCGCCACTACTTAACCATTTCCGCCGGAACACCAGAGCAGGATATCCCTGCTGCGACAGGGCCCAGAGACAGTTGATGACGAAACGGAAACCCACTCAATTTGTGCCTGTGCCCGATACTCACAAAGGCGATTCGCGTCCTGAGTCAGGGAATCGAACAGTCCAGCGTCCCGTAAGGCTGACTGAGGAAACAAACCTAATGTTTGGTCTGATACCCGTGCTGGAAGCTCTGCGCGCAGGAGGTAAGAAATTTGAACAGATCATGATTGCCGAGGGTGCCAGACACCAGCGCCTGCGAGAGTTGCTCGCGCTCGCGAAACAGGCGCGGGTCCCCATTCATCGCGTTCCGAGGATGATGCTTGATCGCGCTGCCCCGGGCGAGACACATCAGGGAATCGTTGCGCGAATCTCAGCAGCGGCCTACCGCGACGCCGATGAATTGCTGGCTGAGTTAGGCGCGCGAGTTAACACTGGAAAGCCTCCGCTCGCGCTTGGGCTGGACGCGGTTGAAGACCCACGCAATCTGGGAGCAATTCTACGCACCGCTGAATGCGCGGGTGTTCACGGCGTCTTCATTCCTGAACGCCGCGCGGTTGGATTGACAGCCACGGTGGCCAAAGCCGCGGCGGGCGCGCTGGAGCACATTCCCATAGTGCGCGTCACAAATCTGGTCCAATTGATAGAGCAATTGAAACAACGTAACATCTGGGTTGTCGGCGCCGCGGCGGATGGCTCTTCCAATTACACAGAATGGGACTGGACCGTTCCAAGTGCGTTGTTCCTGGGCGGTGAGGGAAGTGGCCTGCATCGGCTGGTGCGAGAACGCTGCGACGCACTGGTTCGTATTCCTTTGCTCGGGCAGATAGAATCGCTAAACGTTTCCGTGGCGGCGGGCGTAATACTGTACGAAGCGTTGCGCCAAAGAAACGCGGTTACCGTAAAAGCCTGACAAATCGCAAAGTGGTTCACTTAAAACCGCTCAGGCGCTGCCGTTAATAGGAGGTGAGAAATGTTTTGTCCCAGATGCGCGGCGCAGAATCTGGACGGCGCAAGCTTTTGCCGCGTTTGTGGAGCCAACATCAGCCTGATCCCGCAAGCACTCTTGGGAGACTTGCGACCCGTCAGGCAAGACGGAGAGATCCACATTGGCGGGCGCGTGCGCAACCGGTACGGGAGACGCGAGCCCAGTTTGGACCATGTCTTTAAGAATGTCTTCATGGGGATCGCTTTTCTTCTTGTGTCCATAGCGCTTGCTTTTTCTCGAATGGGGGGCGGATGGTGGTTTTGGATGCTGATACCGGCATTTTCCATGATGGGCACCGGCATTGCGCAGTATATTCGCCTTAAGGAACAGGAGAAACGAGCGTTTCTGCCTGGCAACAGGGCACAAGCGTTTCAATCTCAGCGCGATGTCGCTGAGATTCCCGCCCGGCCAACGGGAGAACTGGTGCCTCCGCCACCGAGCGTGACAGAGGGGACTACACGGCATCTTGGCGCGGAATCGCCTACTCGACATCTCGACGACTGAAATCGCCTCATGGAAAAGAAGCCCACGCGCCCTCTTTAATGAATTCTTCGCAAAAACCACGCGTTTGCATTTCACTGTGTGAACCAACTCTCGCCGCAATTGAACGAGTTGCGAAGACTGTCTGGGCTGATGATTTAATCGAAGTGAGACTCGATTGTCTTGATCTCACCGAACTCCAGACTGCCGCGGCCTCAATTACGAAACTGCTTCAGGAGATATCGTGCGAAGTGATTCTAACTTTGCGCCCGCCCGCTGAAGGTGGCCGGCATCAGTTAACTGATGACCAGCGCCGGGAGTTCTGGTCCAGTGCGATTTTTTCGAATAGTCTTTTCGATGTTGAGCTGGATTTGGCTGAGAAGTTTAACAGCGAGGCAGCATCTTCCTCGCTGCCGATCGACTGGCGTCGAACCATTTGTTCTTACCATGATTTTACAACTGTGCCTGCCCAGCTGGACCACATATACGAACGCCTGGCAGCAACGCCGGCACGTGTTTTGAAAATCGCCGTGCAGGCCCAGGATGTAACCGATTGTCTGCCGATGTTTTACTTGCTGGAGCGCGCAGGCGCGGAGGGCCGCGAGCTGATCGCCATCGCGATGGGCGCGGCGGGGGTTGCGACTCGCATACTGGGACCTTCGCGCGGAGCTTACCTGACGTATGCTTCGGTGGACGAGAAGAACGCGACCGCTCCCGGTCAGATTTCCAGCAAGGAACTCAGGAGTATTTATCGAGTCGAAAATATTACGCGTCACTCCGAGATATTTGGATTGATGGGAATGCCGGTATCCCACTCTCTTTCTCCGCGAATGCACAATGCAGCCTTTGCAGCCGCCGGAAAAGACGCGGTCTATATTCCCTTTGAAGTTGGTGATGCCGGCGCTTTCATCACCCGCATGGTTCACCCGCGCACGCGCGAACTTGATTGGAATCTGCGTGGCCTAAGCATTACTGCTCCGCACAAATCTATCGTGATGGACCATCTCGACTGGATTGATGACGCAGCCACACAAATAGGCGCAGTCAACACCGTCGTCGTTGAGAATGATCAGTTACACGGTTACAACACTGATGCGTGCGGGTTCCTCGCGCCGCTTGAGAAGAAATTGGGCAACCTAAGAGATGCGCGTTGCGCAATTATCGGTGCGGGAGGAGCGGCGAGTGCAGCCTTGTGGGCAATCAGGAAAGCCCACGGCACGGCCACAGTCTTTGCGCGCGACACTTTGAATGCCACGGCCATCGAGCAGCGCTTTAGCGCGCAGTGCATGAAGCTCGAGGGCGCACGTTTTAGAGATTTCGACGTCGTGGTAAATGCGACACCTTTAGGGACCGTCGGAGAGTTTGAGAATGAAACGCCGGCGAGTGCGTCTCAACTCCGCGGTGCGCGGCTGGTGTACGATTTGGTTTACAATCCAGTCGAAACCAGGTTCTTGCGCGAGGCACGCGAAGCCGGATGTGACGTCTTGAACGGCTTGGCGATGCTTGTGGCCCAGGCTTCGGAGCAATTTAAGCTTTGGACCGAGGCTTACCCGCCGGAAAATGTGATGCATGAAGCCGCCCAACCAGCGTTTGTGAAGAGAGGTAGCCTCGAGAATGGATGAGCGTTACAGCCGCCAAATTCTGTTTGCCGGAATCGGCAAAGAAGGTCAGCGTCGATTGTTACAAGCCCGCGCTCTCATTGTCGGTTGTGGCGCGCTGGGATCTGCTCATGCAGAGGCCCTCGCTCGCGCCGGAATCGGCAAACTGCGCTTAGCTGATCGTGATTTCGTTGAAGCTTCGAATCTTCAGCGGCAGGCAATGTTTACCGAGCACGACGCAACCGAGCACACTCCGAAGGCGGTCGCAGCAGCTAATCACGTAAACGAAATAAATTCTGAGGTCAAAGTCGAGCCTGAAATTACCGATGTGAACTATTCAAACATCGAACGTCTGGTAAAAGACTGCGACGTCGTTTTGGATGGAACGGACAATTTCGCGACGCGCTATCTTATTAACGATGCCTGCGTCAAGCATAAAATTAACTGGATTTATGGCGCGGCGGTTGGTTCTTACGGCGTAACAATGACGGTCAGGCCGCATCAAAGCCCTTGCCTGCGTTGCGTGTTCGAAGAGGCGCCACCTGCAGCCAGTGCTCCCACCTGTGACACGGCGGGCGTGATCATGCCTATCATAAGCGTGGTAGCCGCGGTTCAAATCACTGAAGCTTTCAAACTTCTGACCGGCCAGGACGAAGCACTACACAATTCGCTGATGCAGTTTGACGTCTGGCGCAATGAATGGCGCAAGATTAATCCCGGTCCGCCGTCGCCTGATTGCGTGACCTGCGGACTGGGAAGATTTGAAAACCTGGAGGCTGTGTCAGGAGATTTCGCCGCAGTCTTATGTGGCCGTAACGCAGTGCAAATTTCACCGGCGCGCGGGACCCGACTCAATTTCGCACAGCTTGCCGAAAAACTTCGCTTCACGGGCGAAGTTGATTTCAATGACTACCTCTTGCGATTCCGCACGGGAGAATTTGAGCTGACCGTCTTTCAGGATGCGCGATCGATAATCAGAGGCACCAGCGAAATTAAGACCGCGCGATCGTTGTACGCTAAATACATAGGAAACTAGAACTCAAAATATGCTTAACACCAAATACCGCGAATCT
>DATGYM010000357.1:0-29612 GCA_035297925.1 Pyrinomonadaceae bacterium
TGGCGGCTGACCGAGATCTGGTGCCGGATTACCCAGGCATCACCGGGTCAGAAACGTTTGCCGATTGGGACCCGCCGTTTCCGATTGACTTAAAGCGAGTGCGCACGCAGGACGAAGACTATTGGAAAAGGTATCGCACGACGCCAAAGGGCTTCATCCCGCTGGAAGTGGGACAAAAGCTTTGGGGGTCGCGTTTCGGCAAACTCACTTCGCTTCGCCTATGGCCTAAGAGCGGACGGCTCGTGGAAACGCAAGTCGCCTTCGAGCGAAGCCTGCGCGAGGAGATCGATCCGCAGTACGCGGCCTTCTCAATTCTACCGGTGCGCGCGCAGGGATTGGCAGCCTCACGTGGCGCCACTGACTTTGGTGAATACTTTCTTTACTTCAGTTTTTTTCTCGTGATCTCGGCGCTGCTCCTGGCTGCGCTCTTCTTCAAACTCGGCGTCGAGCAACGTCTGCCGGAGATCGGTTTGCTGCAAGCCGTGGGTTTTCCCGCCGGCAGGATTCGCACGTTGTTTCTGGCAGAAGGAATGATCGTCGCCGTAATGGGCAGTTTGATCGGCCTGTTGGGCGCGCTTGCCTACGGGCGGTTGCTGATGTTCGGCCTGCGGACCTGGTGGGTAGAAGCTGTCGGAACGACTATGCTGACGCTGCATGTCTCGCCGCTCTCAATGGCCCTCGGTGCTGCGGGCGGAGTCTTCGCTTCCCTTATCTGTATCGTCTGGACCTTGAGACAGGTGGGGCGATCATCCACGCGCAGTTTGCTGACGGGCGCTGCCACGGCACAGGCGAACCCTGTGGAGCATAAGGAAAGTGAAACGAGGCGGCAACGCTTCTTCACTTCATTTCGTATTGCTACCTCTCTGAGTGTCGGCGCGATTCTGATGTTAACAGCAACATCGCTCCATCTGATTGGACAAACAGCAGGTTTTTTCGGTGGCGCGCTGTTGCTACTCGCTGCGTCGCTTTGTTTTCAGTCTGCCTGGCTGCGGCGCGAGGGAGGAACAGCTATACGCGGGAAGGGTTGGTGGTCCGTTTCGCGTCTAGGATTCAGAAATGCGACCTCTCGTCCGGGACGGAGCGTGCTCTGCATCGCACTGATCGCCTCGGCTGCCTTTATCATCGTTGCGGTTGATTCCTTTCGACATCGTGGGGAAACGCTTGCGCCTGACAGGAAGTCAGGCAGCGGAGGGTTTCCACTGCTGGCGCAGTCTCTGCTGCCTTTGGTTCATGACCCTAATTCGCACGAGGGGAGAGAGGAGTTGAACCTGGCAACCGACGAAGCCGGGTCACCGCTGTCAAGCGTCACGTTTGCGCGCTTTCGCGTGCGCCCGGGCGACGATGCGAGTTGTCTTAATCTTTATCAACCAGGCAATCCGAAGATCATTGCGCCTACACCGGACTTCATCAGCGAAAATCGCTTTGCCTTTCAGAACTCTCTGGCGAGCACCGGCGAGGAGAAACAGAATCCGTGGTTGCTCCTGAATCGTGAGTTCCCAGATGGAGCTGTGCCAGTTATCGCCGACGCAAACTCGATGACCTACGTACTGCACCTCAAGCTGGGTGACGACTTCGTTTTGCAGCAGGGCGACCGGCCGGTTCACTTGCGTTTGGTTGCCGCCCTCGCTGACAGCGTTTTCCAAAGCGAACTAGTGATGGCAGAGAAGAATTTCCTGCGAGTTTTTCCGGAGCAGGAAGGTTACCGCTTTTTCCTGATAGACACCCAGTCGCCGGAACAGTCACCGGCGATTGCCGCCGCGCTGGAAGATCGACTGGCGGATTTCGGTTTTGATGTACAGCCAACCGGCGAGCGTTTGGCGAACTTTCATCGCGTTGAAAACACCTATCTGTCCACGTTCCAGATGCTGGGGGCCCTCGGCTTGCTGCTGGGCACACTGGGCATGGCGGCAGTGCTGTTGCGCAACGTATTGGAGAGGCGACGCGAATTGGCGCTATTGCGCGCAGTCGGATATAACTCTTCGCACTTCACGCTGATGGTGGTGGCGGAAAACGCACTGCTGCTTTTCTGTGGACTGATTACTGGAACCGTCACTGCATTGCTGGCCATCGCACCAGTGTTTTTCTCGCAGCACGCCCAACTGCCGAGCCTTTCGTTGGGCTTGTTGCTGCTGGCGGTATTAACATCTGGCCTGACCGCATCGATACTGGCGACGTGGGCTGCATTGCGCTCGCCCCTGCTGCCGGCGTTAAGAACGGAGTGAGAGAGCCTGATAATAGAAGGCCAGCGGATAGGTCTTCTTGTTCCAGAGGAGGAGCACTCATGCAAGCGCGGAAAAATACCTGGCGAATCCTATTTTTGATAGTTGCTTTGATAGCCGCCTTGGATTCAAGCGCGCCCGCGCAGAACGCCCAACTAGGCAAGGTTGAGTTTCCGACCTCCGGTTCGGAAAAGGCCCAGGCGCATTTCCTACGCGGGTTGGCCGCGCTTCATTCCTTCTGGTACGAAGAAGCACTGGAAGCCTTCCGCGAATCCACCAGGATTGAGCCTGACTTCATGATGGGCTATTGGGGCGAGGCGATGGCTCAGAATCACCCACTGTGGTCAGAGCAGGACACACCTGCAGCGCGCCTGGTGATCAATAAGATCAAAGTCACGCCGAAGTTGACGGCACGCGAGCAAGCTTATTTAAACGCGGTGAAACTGCTCTACGGCGAAGGCGATAAACACGCTCGCGACGCCGCCTACTCGGCTGCAATGCAGAAGCTTTACCTCGACTATCCAAATGATCTGGATGCAGCCGCTTTTTACTCTCTGTCACTCCTTGCTCTGGTAGACAATCGGGATAAGAGCTATCGCTTGCAGGCGCAGGCAGGCGCAATCGCACTGGAGGTCTATCAGAAGAACCCGAATCATCCTGGCGCCGCACATTACATCATTCACGCCTTCGATGATCCGGACCACGCTATTCTGGCCCTGCCTGCGGCCCGTCGCTATGCCTCAATCGCTCCGGAGGCCCACCATGCTCGTCACATGCCTGCTCACATTTTCCTGCAACTGGGAATGTGGTCTGAGGCGGCGGCTTCTAACGAATCCGCCTGGGAGGCGTCCGACGCGTGGATGAAACGTAAGAATCTTTCAATCAACGTGCGCGACTATCACAGCCTGCACTGGTTGCTTTACTGCTACTTGCAGCAGGGGCGTTACAGCAAGGCAGAAGAGTTGCTGAGTCTGATGAAGCGGGTGATGTCTGAATCAAGTTATGACAACAAGCTGCGACCCGGCTATTACGAGAATACCTTCGCCAATATGGCTGCCGCTTTCGTGGTGGAGACGGAGCGCTGGGAGTTGGCGGCGAAACTTTTCCCGGCTGCGGAAGCAGACAAAACGGCTGTGAGCGATCTGACGACGACGCCTTCCCACGGTAGTCACGGCGCTATGCAATCAACGATGGCCTCCGGCGCGGCTTCGAGCAATGGCGCGGCAACCGTCCGCGCTTCGAATCAAAACCAGACTCTGCCGGTTTTCATTCGTGGGCTGGCCGACGCAGTTAGCGGCTCGCCGAACGCCGAAGCGAGCCTCGCGGGACTGCGAACCATTCTCAGCGGCAACGCGCCGGCCACCGGAACGCTCGACATCAGAGAACTCGAGATTGTCGCACTCGCAGCCTCGGTAAAGCAGGATCATACGCGCGCTATTGAATTGATGAAAAAAGCGACGGCGCTGGAGGAAGCAATGGGTCCACCCTCGGGACCTCCAGTGTTGATCAAACCTTCGCATGAACTGTTTGGAGAAATCTTATTGCGAGCCGGAAGACCTGCTGAGGCCGCGGCACAATTCCGCAATGCCCTGCTCAGACAACCTAACCGTGCTCGTTCTCTTCTCGGTGCAGCACGCGCCGCTGCCCAAAGCGGAGATCAAGCCGGCGCCGCTGCCGCTTATGCGAAACTCCTGGACCAATGGCAACAAGCCGACGAAGCCTTGCCGGAGTTACGTGAAGCGCGAGACTATTTGAAGAAAGCAAATCCCTAACAAATAAGTACCGCGCTGCTTCCTTTGCCGCTCAACTTTAGCCCGCGGAGCGGGCGGCAGCATAAAGCCCAAGGTGAAGCGAAGCGGAACCCTGGGTGAAGGTGGGTAGAGAAATTGATTGAGCCCGCGTAGCGGGCGGCAGCAGGCGGCCCATTGCCACCAAATCTCTGTCGCCCGTTTCACGGGCTCTCATTAGGTTTATGTCGCGTGTACCCAGGGTTTCGTTACGCTCACCCTGGGCTTTATGCTGCCGCCTGCTCCGCCGGCTCGCCTAATTACTTTTTCGCCCTGACATCGTAGGCATAGATCGTGTCCTGATCGCGCAGGTAAAGTCGGCCACCGGCGACCACCGGATGCGTCCACGTCGGCAGCGAGTCCTGGGCGATGCGGAAGCGACCTTTTTCATGATATCCCGTCGGCGTCGCTTCAATCAGTCCAACTACACCATTTTCACTGAGCGCATAGAGATTCCCGTCGGCGTAGACGAGCGAACCCTTGCCGACGCTGCGATCCTTCCAGGCCACGTCGCCGGTATCGAAGCGCATCGCCGTCAGGATGCCGCTCGAGAACCCGTAGAGATAATCACCGATCAGAATCGAGCTGCTATGGTGATTGCGCATTTCCTTGGTGAAGTAGATTTCCTGTGCCTTGCCGTCGGCTTTTATCTCAACCAGGCCCGCACCCGTGCCGTAGTCAGACGAAAGAAAGACGCGGTTGCCGCGCACGACCGGCGTGGCAACGTTGGCAACGTTGTTTGCGGCGCGCGGATACTCCCATAAGAGTTTTCCATCTTTAAGATCGAGACCGACTGCGCGCCGGTGTGTGAAGAAAACGACCTCTGTATTATCACCGATCTGGACGGGGATACCCGATGAGTAGCCGGCCGGATCGCTCTGACTCTTCCAGATCAATGAACCATCTTTCTTGTTAAGCGCGACAATCGAGGCGCCAGGTCCTCCAGCATTAACCAGCACCTTGTCGCCCATAACCAGTGGCGACTCGCTAATTCCCCAGGTAGGATTCTCGCCGCCAAATTTTTCCAGAATGTTCATTGTCCAGATGACGCGGCCGGTGCGCGAATCCAGACAAGAAAGATCGCCGTTGCCACCCAAAGCATAAAGATTTTGGCCGTCGACGGTGGGTGTTCCGCGCGGACCGTCACCACGGTCGTTGCGAAACGCACCGCCGTGCGCTGTTGCCCAGGCTTGCTTTCCAGTCGCGACGTCGAATGCCAACACGTATTCGCGGTCGCCGCGCAACCCAAGTGTAAATAGACGGCCACCCGCGACCGCGAGCGATGAGTAGCCTCTTCCGGCGCCGCTTGCTTTCCACACCAGCGCCGGGCCGTTGGCCGGCCATTCCTTGAGCAGACCGGTCTCTTTGGATACGCCATCGCGATTCGCGCCACGCCATTGCGGCCAATCACCACCCGTTTGAGCCGGAATTTCAGTGGACAAACAAAGGACGACAATGGTGAGGCTCAACAGGGTCCTGATGCTGACGTTCTTCATGATCAACTCTCCCTTCAGTACATCGGGCAAAAACTGCTTGCAATTGGGGAGTCTGCCGTAAAGTCGTACCTTGAAAAATCTGATCGTCACGCTACGCTGCAGGCTTGAAGTACAAGACCAATCCCGCTCCGGTGGCTGCCAACAAGAAGCCAACGTACAGCAAAGGATTCGGTGTTGTTTTCGGTGGGTGCTGCCACATCGTAAAGAGCACGTTAACAAGTGGCGCACCCGCGAAAACAAGCGGCATTACATAGGTTGGCAACCCGCCGTACTTAAAAGCGAAGATGATGCAAACCGCGCCGACCGCACCCAGGACGCCACCAAGCGTCGCCGCCACGGAACCCTTCATCGTAAAGCCATGCAGGCCTCCTTGAGATGATAGGCTTGCTACGGGCACTAGAACGCCGATCAGGAAGTAAGCAACGCCGACGCAAAGTAGCGCGCGCATCGGGCTGCCCAACTGAACTTGTCCGTTGTGCAGCGCCGGTCCATATAGCCCCCACGACAGCGCGGCGCCGAGCGCAAAAATAATCCAAATCATTTTTCGTGCTTCTCCAAAGGTAATTGTGCTGTTAAAGAAGGTCCGACTGGTGCATAAACCGCGAAGCTGTCGGTTACCGAAAAGCCATCGCGATAATTTAATTACTATTGAAACCCTGACAGGCTTCCGGTCGTTTTAGTAAAGTCCATTCTAACAGTCAGTTTTCGACTTTGACAGACAAAACACTCGCGGGGTTGTTCAGTTTCTCAAGCTGTTTCGGAAGGATTCTGCAAGAGATTTCGTCATAATGTTGATCGCCACGCGGAGTGTTCCGAAATTAAGTCGTTTATCCAAAAATACGTAAACGAGGGAATTAATATGTCGAGCCAACGAAAACTTTTGCCGCTGGTCCTTCTCCTCTTGCTGGGTTCGACCGTTGCCGCACAAACGCATCGGGCATCCATACGTGGAACCGTCACCGATCCGAATGGCGCAGTCATACCGGGCGCCCAAGTGCACCTGACAAATATCGCAACAGGGGATTCCCGAGTGGCCGTAAGCGGTGCTGAGGGTCAATATGCTATTTCGTCGCTCCAACCGGGCGTGTATCAGCTTGAAGTCGAGGTGCAATCTTTTCGGAAGCATACCCAGAGAATTGAGGTGCTGGTTAACCAGGAACAGCGGTTGGATGTAACGCTGGACGTCAAGGGGCCCGATGAGGGGGAAATTGATTCAGTCCACGAGCCCGTGGTCAAGAAGGACTCGGCGTCGCTCGGCTCCGTAATCGATAATCGACAGGTGGAAGGCTTGCCCCTTGACGGACGAAATTTTTATGAATTGAGCCTGCTTGTGCCCGGGGCTGCTCCCGCTGCGCCAGGTTCAGCCGGTTCCGTGCGCGGGGATTTTGCTTTTAGCGTTAATGGCGCGCGCGAAGACGGCAACAACTTCCTGCTCGACGGCGTCTACAATGTCGATCCCAAACTGAACACCTTCGGCGTGCGCCCTCCGGTTGATGCCATCCACGAGTTTGAGACGTTGACGAGCAGCTACGACGCCGCGTTTGGTCGCAGTCCCGGCGCGCAGATCAATGTGGTTCTCAAGTCGGGTGGCAACGAGTATCACGGCTCTCTTTTCGAGTTTCACCGCAACGGGGCCCTGGATGCACGTAACTTTTTTGCCCCTGCGAGCGAGCCGAAGCCGAAATACATCCGTAACCAGTTCGGCGGTTCGCTCGGTGGCCCGATCAACCGCGACCATACATTTTTCTTTGCTGACTACGAAGGCACACGTTCGCGCGAAGGCATCACTCGCATCACTAACGTTCCCACGGCGCTGGAACGCGCGGGCAACTTCTCACAAAGTCTTTTTGGACCTCCGATCGATCCTTTCACCGGAATGCCGTTTTTCGGCGGCGTTATCCCTTCGATGCGCATTAACACAGTGGGCCAGGCGATCCTGAATATTTATCCGCTGCCAAATCGCAACGTGCCGCTGCAAAACTTTGTCTCTTCGCCCACGCAACGCGATCGCAACGATAGTTTTGATGTGCGCCTCGATCATCGCATTGGTCAGAAGGCAAATCTTGCTTTCCGTTACAGCTTTGGCGATCGCAATCTGTTCGAGCCTTTCACGGGTGCGACGTTTTCGCTCGTTCCGGGATTCGGCGATACCGTGAAGCGCCGCAGTCAGAATGTGATGGCTGGGTTCATCTATGTATTCAGCCCGAACCTCGTCAATGAGACGCGCGTCGCGTTGAGTCGAGTAGGGGCGTCGGTAACGCAGGAAGCGAGTCATCGCAACCCAGACCTTGGCCTTCCCGTTATCTCACCGAACGCGCGCGATGCAGGGTTGAGTTTCGTAACTGTGACGGGTCTTTCACCGCTTGGTGATGAAGGCAACAATCCGCAGAACAGCGTGACGAATGTCTACCAGATTCTCAACACGGCGAGTTACGTGCACGGGAATCATCTGATCAAGTTTGGCGGCGACCTGCGCTTTGCACAGCAAAACGCATTTCGCGATGTCGAGTCACGTGGCCGTTTACTGTTTTCGCCCTTCGCGCAGATATCCTTCAACGCGATTGCTGATCTGTTGCTTGGCTTTCCACTGCTTACCAGTGTCGCGCGCGTAGATAACCCGCAGCACCTGCGCACACAAAGCTACAACTTCTTTGTCAACGACAGCTTCCGCATCACACCCCGGCTGACGTTGACGGCGGGCCTGCGCTACGAATTCAACACACCCCCAGTCGATGCGGCGGATCGCGCGAACGTATACGACGTGGCCACGCGCAGCCTGGTGCGGGTGGGCACGAATGGTATCCCGCGCGGAGGATTCAACCCGGACAAGAACAACTTCGCGCCGCGCGTCGGTTTTGCCTGGACGTTGGGCAAGGACGAAAGGACAGTGGTGCGCGCGGGCTATGGTGTCTACTACGATCAGTCGCCGCTGGCTCCTGGTGAGGCGCTCTATTTCAACTCGCCATATTTCGATAACAACATTTTTTTCTCTCTCCCCGGTTTACCGTTAACGATAAGCGATCCATTTCCTGCCTTCTTCCCCTTCCCTCTGCCAGACTCCGCGCTCGCTATTCAGCGTGACTTACGTACGGCCTACATGCAGCACTGGAATCTCAATGTGCAGCGGCAATTTGGCGCCAACAATGTCCTGGAGGTCGCGTACGTTGGTTCGAAGGGAACCAAGCTCCTGACAGCGCGCGACATAAACCAGCCGCAACCCAGCGTGCTACCTCCCGGGCTGCCATTCGTGCCGCGGCCGGATCCACGATTTGATGACATCGACTTGCTCGAGTCGCGCGCCAATTCGAGTTACCAGAGTCTGCAGGCACGCTTCGAGCGGCGTTTATCTCGTGGTCTGGCTACACTCGTCTCGTATACCTGGGCAAAGTCTATCGACGATGCCTCAAACTTTTTCAGCAGCGCAGGCGACCCAAATTTTCCACAGAACAGCTACAACCTGCGGGCCGAGCGCGGCCGATCCAATTTCGACGTGCAGCATCGCCTGTCTGCGAGTTACTCGTACGATTTACCGTTCGGAAAAGGAGGCAGGTATCTTGCGAACAACGGCTGGATATCGACGATGTTGAGCGGTTGGCAAAGCTTCGGCATCGTGACTCTACAGTCCGGCCGGCCCTTCACAGTGGCGCTCTTGGCTGACATTGATAACAGCGGCACGGGCCGCTCTATCCTTGGTTTCGGGGCCAATGACCGGCCCAACATCGTTGGCGATCCGCGTCTTGATGAGCGATCCCCAGAACGCTGGTTTAACGCAGCGGCGTTCGCTTTTCCGGCACCGGGCACATTTGGTAACGTCGGACGGAATACTCTCGATGGACCCGGTTACCAGAACGTGAACCTGTCCGTGCTGAAGAACACCAGTCTTTCCGAACAGTTCAACTTGCAACTGCGGGCCGAGTTCTTCAATCTCTTCAATCACCCGAACTTCAACCTCCCGGACAATTTTTTAGGATCGCCGACGTTCGGTCGCATCAGTTCAGCGCGCGACCCAAGGCACATTCAGTTTGGCGTCAAGTTGTTGTTTTGAGGGCGGGTTGGGGCTGAAAAGCCTCAGCACATTAAGGCCTTGGGGACGGCTTCGGGGTTAACTAACGAGCGGGGGCAAACCACCCTAACCCTGAGCTGATTACAATTGAGTTTGGCATCTCGGCGGCGAAGACTTTCAACCGACATGCCAATTAAGCCCAGAAGTCTCCAGGCCAGGAAAGCTGGCCTGCCCATTCACAGCCACTCAGTCTACGGATTCCTGCACTTCGCGATCGTCGTAATACTGATACTGAGCGGAGAGGACCTCGCCGGTCGCTGATTCATCAGTTTCCACAGGCGGAGTTTCAAACTGTTCGTAAAGCGGCGGCGGAATAAACGCGAATTCCCCCATCGGGCCGAAGATATCGTCAACGCCTTCCTTAAAGACATCCCCCATTAGCAGGTTGATAATGTTTACGCGCTGGTCGGGATGTTTCTGCAGAAATTGTGCGAAACTGAAACCTTCGTTATAGAAGGCATATACGAGTTTCCGCATCGACTCGATCCCGCGATCCAGTTTCCCTTGAAACTGTCCGAGGCGCGCGCCCGAAAAATCGTTATTGTTGAAGGCATCGTGAATGCTGTCCGCCGCCAGCTCGGCCATCTTCAGGGCCAGCAGTACGCCCGACGAATAGATCGGATCGAGAAAACCATAGGCGTCCCCGATCAGAATAAAACCATCGCCCGCGAAATTCCTTGAACGATAAGAATAGTCGATGATCGAATAGATTTTGTCCGTGCGCACGGCCCCGGCCACGCGCCAGCGACACGACTCAACCTTCTCGATCTCTTCATAAAAAATCCTAACGAGGTCCTGGCCACGACCTTGCACCAGATACTCAGAATCGGCGACCACACCGACGCTGGTAATGTCGTTTTCGAGCGGGATATACCAGAACCAGCCGTTGCTCCCCTTGGGCGTGCGCAGGACGAGCGTGGCTCCCCCGTTGAGGTCAGGCTCGCGATGCGCGCCTTTGAAGTAGGAATACAGGACGGCCTTTTTGAGTTTGGGATCGCGGACGCGCCAGCGAAATTTGTTCGACAGCATGGCCGTCTGACCGGTGGCATCAACCACAACTGGCGCCAGAAACTGGTGGAGCGAACCGTCGGGCAGACAGGCTTCGACACCGTAGGCGCGGTCGCCGTCAAAAAGCACCCGCACTACCCTGCTTTCCTGGTAAACCTTCGCCCCCTGCTCAGCGGCGTGTTCGATGAGCATTAGATCAAACTGCGCCCGCGTCACTTGCCAGGTCACTGCCGACTCATGGTGATTAGCCTCAAAAAAATAAAACGGCCGCGATTCCCTGCCCGCCGGATTGGCGAACTGCACGCTGTACTTGCGAACGAACGGGCTCTCTTTGAGCTTCTCAAGCAGGCCCATGCGCTGAAAAGTAAAGTAGGTATCGGTCATCAGCGACTCGCCGATATGGTGACGCGGGAAGCGCTCTTTCTCGAACAGCACGACCTTGCGGCCTTCACGCGCAAGGATACTGGCCACCGTGCTTCCCGCTGGTCCGCCGCCCATTACAATCACATCAAAACTTGTGTTCATTTCCATTTGATCTATACGTATCTGACAGCCCTTAGTTCAGGTTCAAAGAATTCAGAAAGAAAATGATCGACCTGCAACAGTCCACTGCGCGTCAACGCGATCGTGCCGTTGCGGCGGTTCACGAGTTTAGCCGCGTCGAGCCGTTCGTAGACTGGCTCAAACTCGCGCCAAATGTCGACGCCGAATTTGGCGCGGAAGTACTCGATGTCAATCGCGCCCGTTTTAAGCTGCAGAACCATCTCCCGGATCAGCTTTTGTTTTGGTGTCAGTGTCAACGCTCGTAACAGTGGCAGTTGCCCCCTGGCGAGCAGCGCCAGGTATTCCTCGAAGGTATGAGCGTTCTGAAAGTGGACGCCGCCAAAGTGCGAAAAAGACGAAACGCCGAGTCCGATCATATCGCCGCCGTGCCACAGCGCGTCGGTGTAGATAAACCTGCAGGGCTTGGCCGTTGTGGCGAGCGTATAGGCGCTGGCAATCCGGTAGCCGCGCGCCTGAAATTGTTCAAAGGCATAGTCAAGCCAACGCTGTTTCGTGGGCCAATCGGCAATGGGCGAGGCAACTCCCTGCTTAATCATCTCCTGCGAAATCACGGTATTGTAAGGCAGTTCCATCTGATAGATGGTTACCGAATCAGGCTGCAACGCTATGGCGCGACTTACTGTATCCTGCCACTTCGCTTCCGTCTCACCCATCATGCCGGCAATTAAGTCGATATTGATTTGTGGAAAATCAACTTTGCGGGCCAGGTCATACACATCGTAAATCTCCGCCGAAAGATGCGCCCGACCGTTGGCTAGGAGAATGTCGTCATCGAAATGTTCGACCCCGAGGCTGAGTCGCGTGACGCCGATCTCCTTCAAGGTGTCGAGTTTTGAACGACGTAGCGTGCCCGGCTCGCACTCAAAGGTCACCTCTTCCGCATTGCTCCAGCTCACATGCGCGTTAAGTCCGTCAACAAGATAGTGAAGTTGTTTTTCGCTAATGTAAGACGGCGTACCGCCGCCGAAGTAGGCGAAGCGCAGTTGCCGCCCTTGAAGCGCAGCGGTACGGCTATAGCATTCCATTTCCGTGATGAGCGCGTCGAGATAATGGCTAATCTCATCGGCATTCTTGTCTGTATACACCTTAAAGTAACAAAACTTGCAACGCTTGCGGCAAAACGGGATGTGCAGGTAAAGGCCGAGCGGATCTTCGCTGCGAGCGGGCTGTGACAGGGCCTCGAGAGCCTCAGACACGAATTCCGGTTTCCATTGCGAGAATGGCGGATAATTAGAAACAAAATAATTGCCGACTTCCGTACTTGTGTTGGTCGTCATAGTTCCGTTGCGCGAATACTGCGCTCGCCAAAACTTCGGAAATCTCCGAAATCTCGGAACGTGTTTTTAAGAGTAGGTTTCTAAAAAGTGAATCCTGGCTATGTAAAGCAAACTCCTGGTTTGCAGTCTTACGCCAGGCGCACTACGCAAACAGTGCTTTACAAGCGAAATTAACACCAATACAACCGATGATCAATTTGCGAGTGCCCAATCTGTCAGTGGTAAGTTGCATCATCTCTTTTGCGGGTTGCGTTACTGCTACCGCCGGGCAAATAATTTCTCACTGCCGCTCTTCATCTCGGTGTTAAAGTCTTTCGAATCGTTGAAGCACTAACCAGGAGCGCACCCATTGCCAAGGTCCCTTCCGCCCCATGCCAGAACCTACATCTATTACGTGATTCTGCTGATAATGTTTGCGGCGGGGATCTTTTTCATATTGGCAAGGGGTTCGTCCCTGCGCGCGAGCCTGGTTGATTCCGGAAGCCAGTCCTTTCCGGCTTCACCTTCATCGTCGACTGTAAGCCCCTCCACAGCTCCGCAGAGCTACTTCAGCAAGGTCTTGAGAGAAAACCTGCGGAGTCCGCTAAGCATCCTGCTTCTCCAAATAATCGTAATTATCATATTGGCTCGATCCTTCGCTGTGCTCTTTCGCAGAATTGGTCAGCCGCCGGTTATGGGCGAGATAGTCGCAGGTCTCGTACTGGGTCCATCGGTGCTGGGCTGGCTTTCTCCACCAACGTTGGCTTTGCTATTTCCTTCTGCTTCGCTGACGACGCTGAGCCTGCTGAGTCAGGTCGGTGTAGTGCTATTCATGTTTGTGGTGGGGATGGAATTAGACATTCAATATCTCCGCACGAAGGCTTCGGCGGCAATAATGATCAGCCACGCCAGCATCGTGGTTCCGTTTCTTATGGGCGCGGCGCTGGCCTTGTTCATCTACACACCTTTGGCGCCGGCCAAAACATCTTTCACGGCCTTTGCTCTCTTCATGGGCATAGCCATGAGCATCACAGCGTTTCCCGTACTGGCACGAATTCTGGAAGACCGTGGATTGGCGAAGACGAATTTGGGCAGTACTGCGATCGCCTGCGCAGCCGTTGATGACGCGACAGCGTGGTGCATCCTGGCGATTGTAATTGCGATTGTGAAATCCAGTGGTGTGACAGCTTCGCTGGTGACGATCTTGTTGGTCCTGCTTTTCGTTGGCGTATTGCTCTTTGGTCTCAAGCCACGCATCGCAACTTTGATCACGACGCGAGTCGAAAAGAAGGAGTATGGCAAGGGTCTGCTTGCCGGGATTGTGGCCTTGGTGCTGGCTTGCGCCTGGGTTACGGAGAGTCTCGGTATTCACGCTCTGTTCGGAGCTTTTCTGGCGGGCATAGTAATGCCACCGGCGGCACATCTTCGTTCCTTTCTGAGGGAGAAACTCGAGTCGTTTAGTTCGGCTGCTTTGCTGCCGCTCTTCTTTGCCTTTATAGGCTTGCGTACAGAAATCCGGCTGCTCAATGATTGGGCTGGATGGCTGATGTGCCTGGCGATAATCGTGGTTGCCGTGGCCGGCAAACTAGGCGGCAGTATGCTGATGGCGCGTTGGACCAGAATGAGCTGGCGCGATTCGCTGGCAATTGGAGTCTTGATGAACACGCGTGGCTTGATCGAGTTAGTGATCCTGAATATTGGATATGATCTTGGAATCTTATCGGCGCGCATCTTCGTAATGATGGTCATTATGGCGCTCGTTACTACGTTCATGACAGCGCCGCTGCTTTCAATACTAAAGCCTGGCAAACAGGCATGAGGCTGTAGGTGGATGGGGGCAGGTCAGTTTGATTTTGCGAGCATTTTTACTGGGACCGCGGGCGTCCGGCCCGCTTTTCGTCGAATGCCACAGCGCTTTGTTTGTCGGATTCAACCCTAACTTGAGCGAACCCGTTGCTTGATGCGGGCGGGTCGACCGCGGCCACAGTAAGCGCGTTGCCCCACGCTGTAACGTTAATTTTTCTGGAGGTTTCAACATGAACTCGTATCGTCTGTTGTCGCGTCTTCTAACTGTCTCAACTCTGCTTCTGCTCGCGAGCGCTACCCAGGCCCAGGATTGGCCGCAGTGGCGCGGTCCCAATCGCGATGGCAATGTCGCGGGTTCCATCGCGGCGTGGCCCAAAGACTTGCAGGAGGAATGGAAAGTAACGGTGGGCATTGGCCACTCTTCGCCGGTCGTGGTCGATAAGAAGATCTATGTTTTCGCGCGCCAGGGCGAGGAAGAGACCCTACTTTCCCTCGACGCCGCTACAGGCAAAGAGCTTTGGCGATCGAGCCAACCAATCGCTTACCAGATGCACCCGGCAGCGACCGGACACGGCAAGGGACCAAAGTCCACGCCGGTTGTCAGCAACGGCAAGGTCTTCACGCTTGGGATCAGTGGAGTTCTCTCCTGTCACGATGCCCGAACAGGAAAGTTGCAGTGGCGGCACGAGTTTTCCAAACAATACCCAAACACTTCTCCACTTTATGGCGCAGCTATGTCTCCAGTTGTCGATAACGGGCAGGTGATCGTCCATGTCGGCGGCCACGACAAGGGTGCGCTGACAGCTTTCGATATCGAAACAGGCACGGTGAAGTGGTCCAACGAGATGGATGGGCCTGCTTATTCGTCGCCCATCATCGTGACCCTGGCGGGCGTGCGCCAGGTAGTAACGTTCATGCAAAAAGATTTAGTCGGGGTCGAGGCCGCGAGCGGAAAGCTTCTCTGGAAAGTTCCGCAAAAATCCGAGTACGACGAAAACTCCGTGACCGCGATTGCGTACAAAGACATGCTGATCTACTCCCGGGAGGAAAAAGGTCTGACGGCCATTCGCCTAACCAGACAAGGTGGACAAATCGTTCCGCAGGAGGTCTGGAGCAGCAAAGAGAATCTCTTGTTTTTCAGCTCGCCTGTGTTGCAGGGAGACACGCTGTTTGGATTCTCAGTGATGAAGAAGGGTCAGTTCTTCGCAATGAATGCGGACACGGGCAAGACTCTCTGGCAGAGTCCGGGCAGGATGGGAGAAAACGCGGCAATACTCAATCTGGGCGGAAAGTCTCTACTACTTCTGACAAACGAAGCAAAACTCATTGTGCTGCCGGTGAA
Organism: Pyrinomonadaceae bacterium; assembly: GCA_035297925.1. Taxonomy (GTDB): domain Bacteria; phylum Acidobacteriota; class Blastocatellia; order Pyrinomonadales; family Pyrinomonadaceae; genus PSRF01. The sequence goes on from DATGYM010000357.1 coordinate 15,542, forward strand.
CGCGAAAGAATATGTGCCGGCAGCCGAATACACAGTCGCCAACAGCCCGACCTGGGCTCATCCGGTGATCATGCGCGATCGGATTTTGATTAAGGACGAAACGACGCTCAGGTCGCTTAAGATTCAATAAGGAGGAATAAAAATGACCGGCAAGGTGATGACGGCCGGCACCGCCGTGCTGCTTTTTTGTTTGGTAGCGTTAGTGATGGCGGCCAATCCGAAGCCCAACTTCAGTGGCACTTGGGTAATGGATGTTGCCAGAAGTTTTGGCCAGCCCGCGAACATGCAACAGAACATGACGATCTCGCAAACTGAAGATCAAATCATAGTTGAGACAAAGCTGATCCAGCCGGACAACGAACGAACTGTGAATGACACTTACGTCCTGGACGGGAAGGAGTATGAGTTTACCCCACCTTTGCCGCCTAAGGCGGCGCCCAATACGCCGGCGGCAAAGGGCAAACGAACAGCCGCATGGCTCCCCACGGGGACAGGAATCGTGGTTACCGACGTGATAACAAACGAGACGCCGAAAGGTCCGGTAACCACTCAGATTGCGCGGCAATGGACAATCACTCGTGATGGCGAACTGACGATCACGATGTTCATCGATGCGCCAAACGGCTCGTACGAAACGAAACGGATCTTCCTGAGGAAATAGAAAACATCACTGCGCAGTGATGTTATACGCCGCCATCTGATTGTCGTTGCGAACAAAGAGACGGCCACCGGCAATCGCTGGATAGTTCCAGGTCTTGCCCTCGAGGGCGGCGAAACGTGCCACCTCCGAATACTCGGTAGGCGAAGCCTTAACCAGCGCCAGTTCGCCAGTGTCGCTCATCACAATCAGATGACCGCTCGCCAACAGCACCTGCCCATACCCGTAACGTCCGCCCTTCCACTTGCGCGCTCCGGTATTCACGTCAAGACAGGTCAGAATGCCCTCATCTAACCCGTAAACAAACCCCTCATGAAGAACAGAGCTATTAAACTTGTTCTTCATGCTGATGTTTTCCCAAACTGTGCGCGCTGCGAAGCTATTGCCGCCACCGGTGACTTCAACGAGGGCCGCGCCTTTGCCGTAACCAGACGAAAGGAAGAAACGGTTCTTATCGACGATGATGGGTTGGGAAACGTTAATCCCCATGTCTGTGTCCCACGATTGACTCCAAAGTAACGAGCCGTCTTCCGGAGCCAGTCCAAAGACGCGCGACGCCATCTCAACCAGAATTTGCCGGCGCCCAGCCAGTGTTACCAACATCGGTGAGACGTATGCCGCCTTGTCGTCCTGCGACTTCCAGACCGGCGCACCAGTCAGCTTGTTATAGGCAACTACTGCCTTGCCGCCGCTGCCGCCAGGCAAAACGATCACTTTGTCATCAACAATCAGGGGCGAAGCAGCCATGGCCCACTGCAGGTTTGAAGCTTGATTATCCGTTAGAATATTCTTGCCCCAGCTCACCGCCCCACTCTTCGCATCGATACAGCGCAACTCACCCGTGGCTCCCAGCGCATACAGCCGCCCCTCATCCCAGGTGGGCGTCGTGCGGGGTCCATCCCCGGTTGAGTCGGTATACGCGGCGTTCCAACCCTGGGTCCATAGTTCGCGGCCTGTGTTGATGTCATACGCGGCAACAATCTCCCGCTGGCGACGCTGTTCGATGGTGTAGGCCCGTCCATCGGCAATGGTGAACGAGGCATAACCGAGGCCAACGGGCTCTTTCCAAATCAATGGCAAGCCTTGCGACGGCCACTTAGTCAAAACCGGCATTTCATCATAGAAACCATCACGGTTTGGTCCGCGGAAGTTCGTCCAGTAGTTTCTTGAGGCATGAGCGGCAGCAGTTTCGGTTGTGTTCGCAGGTTGAGCAGCGGTCGTCTGGGCCGAGGGAGACGCCGATTGCTGTGGCGCATTTGACGCAGTGGCTATTTGTTCATTGCCACTTGCTGCTTGCTGCGCTCGATGTTGTTCCAGTGCTGCATAGTGCGCTTCTTTTTCGTTTCCACGCCGCCATGATGTGAACAGGAAAACATAGCCGCCTCCCAGCAGCGCGATCAAAACAGTGCCCAGTATCCTGGAGGGAGTCGCGATGTCGCGGCGCATCCAGAGCAGCAACAACCCAAGTGGAGGCAGAACCACGGCTGCGGCGATTAGACTGGTTATTGAACGATACCAGGGCGTAGATTCTTGTGTCTCAAACATCGGTAAATTCTCCCATAAGCGTCTGGGGTGGCCAGTCCGGAGTTCTGCACTATTCCTTCTTGACTTGACACTCCCGACTCAAGACTCGTGACTTCCTCTATTTCCCAATGGCAAATAGATTCTTCTCCCCGCGGATAAAAATTCCGCCGTCAGCAATTGCTGGTGATGCATAGACCGGTTCGCCGAGAGAATTGGTTCTTATGATCTCATGTTTCGGCCCGGCTTTCAGCACGAAAGTCTCTCCGTCTTCACTAGTCATCAGAATCTTTCCCTCATAGGCCACGGGTGACGCAGTAAACGTGGCCGGCACCGGCACGCGCGCGCCTTCGTACTCGATCTTTCCCGTTTTCGCGTCGAGGCAAGTCAACAGACCCCTGTCCGTTGTCAGGTACACGTAGTCACCGTAGAGAATTGGCGATGGCACATAAGCTGTACCCTTGTTGTAGGTCCAGACAAGTTGTGATGTGCCGGTCACGTCGCCCGTGCCACCGGCCCTGATCGCAAGCGCGATCTTGTTTGGCGCCCCGGACGTCAACACGACGAGATCGTTAGACACAACCGGCGTTGGTACGGCGTTGCTTTCCAGACCCTTGTGCCGCCACAGCTCTTTTCCAGTCAAAGGATCATAGGCAATGATCGCCTCGGCAGCGGCTGTCACTACTTCTACACCTCTTGCTGTGTGCACGAGCACGGGTGTCGTCCAGGTGACGTCAACTTTGCGAGGCGTACGCCAAACTTCCTTACCGGTCTTTTTATCAAAGGCCGCCATAAATGAGTTCATGCCGCTGTCGTCACACTGCATAATTACCAGATTCTGATAGAGCACCGGCGACACGCCGTAACCGACACTTGCCGTTCCCAGCTTGCCGAGGTTCTGTTTCCAAACGAGCTTGCCGTTGTAGTCGAAGGCGTACAGTCCCTCGCTGCCGAAGAAGGCAAAGACGTACTTGCCGTCGGTAGCTGGTGTCGAAGAAGCGAAACTGCCTTTCCGGTGACGACTGTCATAAACCGGGCCCTCGTAGGCCACGCGTTCCCACAGGATCTTTCCAGAGTTGCGGTCGATGCAGATGACTTTGAACGTGTGTTTGAGATTCGCGCCGACGGCGTCGGGATGCACGAATTCGCTGCCATCCGAAAGCTTGTGAGTAACACCGGCCGGCCTGCCGGGAATCACTTCGCCATCAAGAGCGGTGGTCAAAAAGATCTTCTTGCCCCAGACAATTGGCGAAGAGTGGCCCCGCCCGGCGATCGGCGTCTTCCACTTAATGTTCTTCGTATCGCTCCACTCCTCCGGAAGCCCTTTCTCCATTGAGACGCCTTGTCCGTCAGGACCGCGCCACTGAGGCCAATTCGTTGATCGAGGCGTCCCCGCAATCGAAGTGAAAATGGTCAAGGTCAACACAGAACCAGTAAAGATTGCGTTGGTGATTTGGCGGAGTGCTTTCACAATGAATTTTCCTTGTTGTTGTGTCAGTTTACGAGAGACTCGATGTGATGAAGATTTCTGTAGTTGAGCATTCGCGCTCCGATCATGTTCTCAAGCAAAACAATCTCAGGGTCAGGCAGGTGCATTTACCCCGCTGGTCTTTGATTAGAACAGAGCGGGGAAAGCGCACCTTCGAGACTTTGGAGGCTGTCAATCTTGAGAAATCACTCAGTTTCGCAGCCTAGTTCCCTGCTTTCGCAGTGGCGGCCTCGCCAAACGCGAAAACATGGTTGAGGCCGCGCACGATTAACAATCCGTCGGAGATCGCCGGACTCGCCATCATCACTTCCCCGACGCGGTTGGTGGCCAGTAGTTCGTACTTCAACCCTGCCTTGACGACGAAGACGTCACCGTCTTCACTGGAGAAGTAAATTTTGTTATCGGAAGCGACGGGTGAAGCGGTAAACGCACCGCCTTTACCACCCAGCCGTTCCTGGTAGATCCGCTCGCCAGTATCGGCGTTGTAGGCCGTCAGCACTCCCTGATTCGAGCAGGTGTAAAGCAGGTCGCCGTAGACAACCGGCGTCGGCATATAGGGACCGCCCCGTTCTTTACTCCAGGCGATGAAAGCGTTCGTGTCCTTACCGTCCTTCAAAGAAATATCGCCGGTCGCTCCCGGCCTGATCGCATAGATTGGTTGAATCGGAGCATAGCCGCTGGTCACGAAGATCAAATCGCGCGCGACAAATGGCGTCGGGGTGGTGATTTCGGAGTTTGGCGTAAGCCGCCACAGTTCTCTTCCGGTAGCCGGGTCATAACCACGAATAGCCTTCGAGCCGTTAGTAATTAGCTCTGTGCGTGTCTTGCCTTCGTAGATCGTCGGTGTTCCCCAAGAGGAGATCTCCTCGCGTGGTGTCTTCCAGACGAGCTTGCCAGTCTTCAGACTGTAAGCCGCGATGAAAGAGTCTTTCTGCACGTCCGCCTGAACGATTACCAGATCTCGATAGATGATAGGCGAGCTGCCGTGCTCCCATTGATAGTCAGCATCATAAAACCAGCCAGAATCGAGCACGCCGATGTCCTGCTTCCACAGGAGTTTTCCATTCAGGTTGTAGGCATAAAGGCCATGCGAACCAAAGAGGACAACGAGATACTTACCGTCAGTGGCCGGCGTGGAATCTGAGTGCGTCGATTTCGGGTGCCGCTTAACTTTCGGTAAACCTTCGTAAGCCGTGCGCTCCCAGAGAATCTTACCGGTCTGTTTATCAAGCGCGTAGACCTTCCAGGTCTGCTTTGGATCGTCTTTCACGGGTGCCACGTCACCGAACAGTCCATAGCGCGTTTCGTCTTTGGCGCCGGCGGTGATGGCAGTCGTGATGAATACCTTGTTTCCCCAAACTACGGGACTGGAATGGGCCAGACCCGGTATCGCCGTCTTCCAACGAGTGTTGAGAGATTTCTCTGCATCCCAATTGACGGCTGGAGCTTGACCTTCAACGACTCCGGCTGCGCCTGGTCCGCGAAACTGCGGCCAGTTCTGCGCAGCCACGAGAGTGGCGAAGCTTAGGACAAGGAACCAAGTCAGGAAAATTCGTTTCATCTTGAAGCCTCTCGATGAGTCTTGGGTCGCGAGTACGTGATTCAAAGCGTGATGGTGGTTAGGCGATCTCTGGATTACAAGATCGCGGCTCAGGATTACTTGCGACTCTTAACTCCAGACTCACTACTCCAGACTTTACTGATCAACGCGTTTCAGCTGCGTCGTCGTTTCTCCCTGCTTTAGAGTGAAGCCTGCGGTCTTACCGGCCTCGATCTTGAAAGTGATCGTAATGCCATCAAAAGCTGCGGGACGAAATGTAGTAGTATCGACCGCAATTAGAGCAAACGGTCTTTGACCCGTTACGACAGCAAACAGCCTGTTCTCAGTAAGCGTGATCGAAACTTCAGGGCCAGGTTCACCTTTGTACTTGCCCACGTAGGATTGCAGCGTCGCCGCATCTACTTCGGGTGGCGGAACCGCGCCGGCTTTCTTCAGCAGCGCAGAGATTTCGTCGTTCTTGCTATCGCCCGTCATTGCTGAGGCCAATGCAGAGGTGAGCGTTTCTGCCTTCAGCCCGCCACGATCCAGAGCCGCGCGAACAAACTCAACCTTGCCCTCGCGCACCCCGGTAAGCAACACTTCACCGGCACTGTCCGGGCTCTTCTCCAGCAGTGCACGGACTACCTCAACGTGGTCGTTATCGAGCGCCCAGGTCATTGCCGTAGCACCGTAGAAGGTGTCTTTGACGCTTACATCCGCGCCCCGGGCAAGTAAGACTTTTACAACTTCAATGTTGCCTCGCTCCGCGGCCTTGAATAGTGCGGTGGTGCCGTAGCGAAATTTGGCGTTGACGTCGGCGCCCTTGTCGAGCAAAGCGGCCACCGCCGCCGCGTCACCTTTGCGCGCCGCCTCAAAAAGTTGATCATTCAGTTCCTGTTTCGGATCCTGCGCCAGCGCCGGGAACGCGCTGAGGAACAATGCTGCCAGAAGCAGAAGTAGCAAGTTTGTGTTCTCGCTTGCCTTCATAACCCCTCCACGCTTTTGGGAGTGCAGCAGTAGGTGATAAATTCAACTAAGCGAGCGCAAGAAAAACTGAATCACTGCAACGCGAGTTTACGTATTGTACATCTTTAAGGTTGCAGCGACGTTGGTCTTTCGGTTTCTTTTCGTCATTCGGCTACGCCCTTTCTTCGAGAGGCTTGAAGGAAATCCAAAATGACTACTCTTCTTTCCATTTTTTTGAATGTCTTGCTCTCTTTCTCCCTGATTGCTCCGGCATTCGCAAGTGATTGGGCAGAGTGGCGCGGTCCGGCGCGCGACGGCATTTCTCCCGAAAAAGGGCTACCCTCAAAGTGGTCACCCGCTGGAGCAAATCTAGCGTGGAAGGTTCCCTTCGGCGGGCGGTCGGCGCCGATCGTAATGAATGGCCGCGTCTATTTGCAAAATACGGCGGGGACAGGCGAGTCGGAGCAAGAGCGGCTGATGTGCTTCGATGCGGATACGGGGAAACTTCTGTGGGAACATCGCTTCAACGTTTACCTCAGCGATGTGCCCCCGCATCGCGTGGGGTGGGCATCACCCGTCGGCGACCCCGCGACTGGCAATGTCTTTGTCTTTGGCGTTGGCGGTAACTTGATCGGACTGACAAGCGCCGGAAAAGTTTTGTGGGAGCGTTCGCTGGGCGAAGACTTTGGATTGCTGACTACCCACGGGGGGCGCACAGTCTCTCCGTTGATCGACGGCGACCTGGTGATCGTCAGTGGTGTCACGTTCGCCTGGGGCCAGCACGGCCGAGGCGCCCACCGTTTCATGGCCTTCGACAAGAACACCGGCGAAACGGTCTGGGTAAGTGCACCCGGCGGCCGTCCTTACGATACGACTTACGCTGCGCCCATCATCGCCAACATTAACGGCACTCGGTTGCTTATTCAGGGCGCCAGCGACGGTGTGGTCCACGCGATCAAGCCGCAGACGGGCGAACCGGTTTGGAAATACGAGATCAGTAAACGGGGGATCAATACCGGCGTAGTGGTCCACGGCACCACTGCGATCCTGACCCATTCCGAAGAGAACCTTGAATCCAGCGAGATGGGCATGATGGTCGCGGTTGACGCAACTGCGAAAGGCGAGATCAAAAAAGAACAGGTTAAGTGGAGCACGCTTGGCTGGCAGGGCGGATACTCTTCGCCAGTCCTGGATGGTGATCGTCTTTATCAATTGGACAACAGCGCCAACCTCGGGGCTTTTGACGTCAACACCGGCAAGCAACTCTGGCTGAAGAGTCTCGGCACTATTCAAAAAGCTTCGCCGGTGCTCGCCGACGGCAAGCTGTATGTCGGAACTGAGAACGGCAAGTTCTACATCCTCAAACCTTCTGCCACCGGCTGTGAGATTCTCGATGAGCAACAACTGGGAACTGCGGCAATGCCCGAGGCCATCATTGCTTCGGCGGCTGTCGCCAACGGACGAGTCTATTTCGTCAGCGATTCAAATCTCTATTGCATCGGGAAGAAACGTCCCAAAGGAAACGATACGGGTTCGTTTGCAACGAATGGCGTTGCTACCAACGGCAAGGGAGACCCGACTTTTGTTCAAGTGGTCCCAACTGAACTCATACTGAAACCTGGAGCTAAAGTTAACTTTCGGGCGCGCCTCTTTGATGCCCAGGGAAACTTCATTCGCGAAGAACCATCGGCCACCTGGGCGCTGGATCAATTGAAAGGCGTCGTGACAAACGGTCAATTCGTGGCCGCGGCAGAATCTATTGCTCAGGCTGGTTCGGTTAAGGCGACCGTCGGTGGCATTACAGGCTCAGCCAGCGTGCGCGTCTTTCCGCCGCTGCCATGGAGCGAGAATTTCGACACGATGGCGGTGAATACAGTTCCGGCCACCTGGGTCAACACTACCTTGAAGTTTACGGTGCGCGAACTTAACGGCAACAAGGTTCTCGTTAAAACCACCGAAGGCTCTTCGCTACTGAGTCGCGCTCGCGCCTTCATGGGACCTTCCGATCTTGCGAACTACACTGTCGAGGCTGACATCAATGCGACGCAAAAGCGACGGCAGCAGGGCGATGCCGGTGTGATCGCCCAACGTTACGCTCTGGTTCTTTATGGCAACAGCCAGATGCTCCACCTGGAACCCTGGCAGCCGGAGGTGAAGCGCACCGTGACGCTGCCCTTCGCCTGGAAGCCGGATACGTGGTACCGGATGAAACTCCAGGTCGAAAATCTTCCCGATGGCAAAGTGCGGGCACGCGGCAAAGTCTGGGTCAGTAATGAGCCGGAACCAGCAGCGTGGATGATTGAACGCGTCGACCCGATTCCCAATCGCCAGGGAGCGCCCGGCATCTTTGGCAGCGCACTTGCAGAACTTTATTTCGATAACTTGAAGGTGTACGCGAATCAGTGAGCAGTGAGCGGTGAGCGGTAATTGAAGAGAAACGGCAGAGAAGGATAATTACGATGGGAAAAATTCAAAGCAGAAGATCAATTTCGTTAATACTGGCGACGATCGCGGTGGGCTTACTGCTCACTACTGACCGCTCACTGCTCACTGTTTCCGCTTCCGATCCCGGCGGAGGTGACTGGCCCATGTGGGGCGGTACTCCGGATCGCAACATGGTCTCCAATATGAAAGGGCTGCCAATCAGTTGGGACGTCAAAGATAAAACGAACGTTAAGTGGACTGCCGCGCTTGGTTCGCAAAGCTATGGAAACCCAGTGGTGGCCGGTGGGCAGGTCTACGTCGGCACAAACAACGAGGGACTGCGCGATCCGAAAACCACCGGCGATAAGGGAATTCTGATGGCTTTTCGCGAGTCTGATGGCGAATTCCTATGGCAAGCGGTCTCCGACAAACTTGCCGCCGGGCGCGTCAACGACTGGCCTTATCAAGGCGTTTGCTCCTCGCCACTGGTTGAAGGCGACCGGCTCTACTACGTCACCAACCGCGCTGAGTTAGTTGCGCTCGACACGCACGGCTTTCGCGATGGAAAAAATGACGGCCCGTATGTTGATGAAAAACTCAAGGGAGAAAAAGACGCAGACATTATCTGGAAGTTTGACATGATGGAGGAGGTTGGTTCGCTGCCTCACAACATGGCGAACTCATCACCTGTCTCCTTTGGCGACCTGATCTATGTCAGCACTTCAAACGGGCAGGACGAGAGTCATGTAAACATCCCCTCGCCAAAAGCTCCTGCGATCATTGCCGTGAATAAGAACACCGGCAAACTGGTGTGGGAAGACAACTCGGTGTTTGACAAGATCCTGCACGGCCAGTGGTCGTCACCGACGGTGGGGAAGATTGGCGGCGTTGACATGGTGATTCATGCCCAGGGCGACGGCTGGATTCGCGGCTACGAAGCGTTGACGGGCAAGAAGCTCTGGGAGTTCGACACCAATCCAAAGGACTCCGTCTGGCCCAAGACGCGCAATGAGTTGATCTCGACGCCGGTTGTTTACGAAGACAGGGTCTACATCGCCAACGGCCAGGATCCCGAACACGGCGAGGGCGTCGGTCATATGTACTGCATTGATGCCACCAGGCGCGGCGACATCACGAAGACGGGATTGGTCTGGCACTACGACAAGATTCGCCGCTCAATTTCCACACCGGCCATCAAAGACGGCATTGTTTACGAGGCAGACTTTAGCGGCTTTCTGCATGCACTCGATGCAAAGACCGGGCAGGCTTACTGGACACATGATCTTTTCGCCGCTGTCTGGGGTTCGCCGCTGCTGGTCGATGGGAAAATCTATATTGGCGACGAGGACGGCGACGTGGCCATCCTGCAGGAAGGCAAGACGAAGAAAGTTATTGCTGAAATCAATATGGGGAGCTCAGTTTACTCAACGCCGGTGCCCGCAAATGGTGTGCTCTACATTTCAAATCGCAATCAGCTTTATGCGCTCGCCGAGAAGAAGTAAACCAGCAGCCCACTGCGAATGGTATTCAAGTCGCGCGCAGCCGGCATCAGCCACGTAGATCAGGGATTTTATATGAGACGAGCCTCTGCCATTTACCTGCTTCTCTTCTTTACCTCGGCAATTGCGCACGCGCAAAATTGGCCTTCATTCCGCGGACCAAATGCTTCAGGAATAGCAGACGGGACAAAACCTCCAACAACCTGGAACGCCGGAAAACTAGATAACATCCTTTGGAAGACTCCGATCCCGGGGCTTTCACACTCGAGCCCGATTCTTTGGGGCAATCAGATCTTTGTAATCACCGCTATCAGCAGTGACGCCAAAGCCGGTTTCAATCCCAGGGAGCGAGGGATCGATTTGGCCAATGATGATGTCAAACATACCTGGCGGATTTACTGTCTCGACAAACTGTCAGGTCGTATAGTCTGGGACAAAACAGCTTATGAAGGTGTGCCCAGAGCGAAGAGACACCTTAAGGCGACGCAGGCTAATTCCACGCCCGCTACTGACGGCAAATACGTCGTCGCGCTGTTCGGCTCAGAGGGGCTGGACTGCTACGACATGAATGGCAAGCTGCTTTGGAAGAAAGATCTCGGCGTCCTTAACCCCGGCCTATGGGACGACCCAACTTCGTCCTGGGGTCATGCCAGTAGTCCGATTATCTACCGCGATCTCGTGATCGTTCAGGCGGACGGACATAAACAGTCTTTTATTGCCGCTTTCAACCTGAAGGATGGCAAGCAGATTTGGCGAGTCGAACGCGGTGAGATTACATCGTGGAGCACGCCTACTCTCAACACCACAAATGACCGGACCGAATTGATTGCGAACGGCGGGCGTTACATTCGTGGCTACGACCCGTTGACCGGTAAAGAACTCTGGCGCTTTTCAGATAACAACACTGAGGTCAAAATGCAGGCGCCGCAAATCGGCAATGGCCTGATTTACGTCACCGGCGGTTATCCACCCGGCCGCTCGATGTATGCGTTCCGCTCCGGCGCCGTCGGCGATATCTCACTCAAACCGGGCCAGGAAACCAACGACTTTATCGCCTGGCGCACGAGCAAAGGCAGCCCGTACACACCAACGCCGATCGTCTACGGCGATGTGTTCTATGCCTGTGCGGATAATGGTGTGCTTACCGCTTACGATGCGGGGAGCGGCGAGCGAATTTATCAGGAGCGGCTACCGAGTTCGTTCAGCGCGTCGCCCGTCGCCGCTGACGGCAAGCTATATCTGGCGAGCGAGGACGGAGATGTTTTCGTGGTGAGAGCCGGCCGCAAGTTTGAGTTGCTGGCGACGAATCCGATGGGTCAGGCGTTGATGGCCACGCCGGCGATTTCCCAGGGCATGATGGTCATTCGCTCTGAGAATTACGTCTACGCGATCGGCGAGCGCGCGTCGAAATAAACGCCGCGCAACTAATGGGCAAAACTGGATCGCCAGTGTCCATTTCATTTTCGCTCTCGCCTGGGCCTGGCGAACAACCTAAGAATGCAAACCTTCGACTTTCAGCCACGCACGCGCATTGTTTTCGGCGCCGGAGCCATCGAACGACTTGGCGAGCTGGCGCGTGGGCTTAACTTTCGCAAAGTGCTGCTGGTTGCCGACCGCGGTCTCGTTGCCTCCGGTCATGTCGCCGAAGCTCTGGCACCCCTGGGCGAAGCGGGTATTGAAGTTTTTACCTTTCACGACTTCGAAACCAATCCCGACACCCACATGATCGACACGGGACGTGCGTTTGCCACTCCGCTGCAGATCGATTCCATCATCGGTCTCGGCGGTGGCAGTTCTCTTGACTGTGCCAAAGGCATCAATTTTCTTCTGACCAACGGCGGGCGAATGCAGGACTACGCCGGCTATGGCAAGGCAACCAGGCCGCTGCTGCCCATGATTGGTATCCCCACCACGGCCGGAACGGGCAGCGAAGCCCAAACCTACGCTCTAATTTCTGACGCGCAAACCCATGTCAAGATGGCGTGTGGCGACCCGAGTGCTGCATGCCGCATCGCCCTGCTGGATCCCGCTTTAACGGTGTCTCAACCTCGCGGCATAACCGCCGCGTCCGGCTTTGACGCGATCGCACATGCCGTCGAAACCTTTGTGACTACCAAGCGTAACCCGCTCTCTGAAGTTTTCTCGCGCGAGGCCTGGCGGCTGCTCGAACTCAATTATGAACGCGTGCTGGCCCAGCCTGGTGATATGGAAGCGCGCGGTGCCATGCAGATGGGAGCTCATTTCGCTGGTCTGGCGATCGAGAACTCAATGCTTGGCGCCACTCACGCTTGTGCTAATCCGCTAACAACACATTACGGGACGGCTCATGGTGAAGTGATTGCGATGTTGCTGCCCTCGGTTGTCCGTTGGAATGGACCAGTTGCCGGTGCGCACTACGCCGAGTTGCTGAGACTGTCAACCTCACCCGCGCAGTCCGGGGCTGTGGATCCCGCCGAAGCGTTAGCCAGAAGACTGGAACAACTGGCGACTGCCGGAGGATTGCGCGTGAGTCTTAGCGCCGCCGGCGTGCGTCAGTCTGATCTCTCGATCCTGGCTGGTGAGGCTGCCGAGCAGTGGACCGGTAGCTTTAACCCGCGGCCGTTTGATGGAGCGGGAGCAATGGAGATCTACCAATGGGCGTTCTGAAAAAACAGGAGGCAGGAGCAGGTAGTCGGCAGGAGGAACCGTTTGTTTCTCGCTGGTGTCTCCTTCTACTTTTGCCTTTGACCTTTTTGCTTTTTCCCGGCGCACTGCGCGCGCAGGAAACGCCGGCGGACAATTGGTCACAGTTTCGCGGTAATCCATGGCTCACCGGTGTATCGCAAGCCAAACTCCCGGCTGAGCTGAAACTCTTATGGACTTATGAAGCAGGCGAATCAATTGAATCTTCGGCGGCAATCGTGGGCAACACGGTTTTCGTCGGCTCACAGAAAGGAGAGCTTATCTCCCTCAATCTGGAAAATGGCGCGGTCTATTGGAAGTACCAGATTGACTCGCCTATCGGCGAATCGTCGCCGGCGTACAGTGGAGGCGTTGTCTACGTCGGCGATTTAGGGGGATGGTTTCATGCCGTCAACGCTGCGGATGGCAAAAAACTCTGGGCCTTCAAAACCGGTAGCGAAATCAAGTCGTCACCGGTTGTGGTTGGTAACCGAGTCTTAATCGGCTCGTATGATCAGTACCTCTATTGCCTCTCCACAGGCAACGGGTCAGTGCTCTGGAAAGTTAAGACCAACGGACCGGTCCATTCCACACCCGGCATTTCGGAGGGCCTGGCCTTCATTGCGGGTTGCGACGAGTTGTTTCGAGCGATACGGATTGCCGACGGGCGCGAGATGTTCAACGTGTCGTCAGACGCCTATACGGGAGCGTCGCCGGCAATCCGAGGTAGCTCCGCTTACTATGGCACTTTCAACAACGAAGTATTGATGGTGAGCTTGAAGGACCACAAAATCGCCTGGCGTTACCAAAACCCACAGCGTCGATTTCCGTTTTACTCATCGGCCGCAGTGACTACGGACCGCATCGTCGTGGGCGGACGCGACAAGATGGTGCACGGTTTGAACCCCGCCGGCAAAGGCGTCTGGACCTTTGCTACCAGCGCACGCGTGGAATCATCTCCGGCCATCGCCGGTGGCCGAGTCTTTGTTGGCTCAAACGATGGCAGGTTTTATGTCCTGAATCTCAGCACCGGCGCGAAACTGTGGGAGTTCAACGCCGGCGCGCCACTTTCCGCTTCACCCGCGATCGCCAGGGGCCGAATCGTCATCGGGTCACAGGACGGGCGGTTGTATTGTTTTGGATAAAAGGAATGGGGAATGGAGAAAAGTGTAAAGGGGAAGGAAAGAGTTTAGCGCCACTTATACTACGCTTCCCCTTCCCCGTTCCCCCCAGCCTTGTTTCCTCAGCGTCCGAAGTACTTGGCAATTGTCGTCTGCTTCGGTTTGCTAGTGATTAAAGAAACGATCACCATC
>DATGYM010000358.1:0-27296 GCA_035297925.1 Pyrinomonadaceae bacterium
AAGGTGGTGGGCTCGCCGCTGTTTTGGACCGCCGCGCCGCTTTCATTCATTTGTGCTTCCGGGTAACGCAGCGGACGCCCTGTGCTTGACTCAACAAAATAGAATGTGCCGGCGATCAAACAAACCCCACTACCGAAATCACTGCGCAGCTTCACCGCCAGGGACAGACTGTCGCGAATCTCTTTGTTAGAGCGACCAATATCCGTGAGCGTTTGATTCATTTTCGAAGCTTGCTCTTTTGCCTGTGCAAGCTGCGCTCTTTGATCGTCAATGAGACGACGGGTACGCTGCAGTTCCTTGAACATCGAAAATCCGATGTAAAGAGTGCCGCCGACCAACGCGATGGCGATGGCGAGCGTTATTAATTTCGTGCTGGGGTTTATTTCCTTAACTAGTTCGCGTGTGAACTCACGAAGAAATACCTTGGCATCGTCGCGACGCGCAGTGGCAGCCGACTCGAGCGCTGCTTGTTCTATGAAGGGCGCCACATGAGCTTCGTGCGCTGAAGTACCGACCACGGCAGGCAGCGAACGAATCGGGTAAAACGTGATCAGCAGGTGCGACTTATCAAGGCGGACCTCGTCACCGTCCTCGATCTCCGCGTTGTATTCCAGCGGTTTGCCATTGCGCCTGAGGTTTAAGGCTTCGTTGAAACCGGTTACTACGTATGATCCGTTCCGGCGTTCAAGTTCCAGGACCATGCCGGTAGTCTTCTCGGGTAACGTTGCGGCCCGCAGCCGAACTGCGCAGTCCTCGCAATTGCCGATGCGGACGTGTTCGTCAGTCAGGACCTGGGTATGTTTGTCTTTACCCGAAGAGATGTGAATTACGAGGCCGGTAGCCATAAAATCAGCTGTCTAATCTGCTCATTACATTATTTTGGGCGACCGAAGCAAACCGCTCTGTTCCCGACGCGGTCTGTTAGAGCGGTCGCCCTGCGAGGCATATTCTACAGTTATTTTGGGGGTGAGCAAGAGACTTAGAAGGTGGTGGGTCAGTGTGAACACTTCTTCGACATAAGCCCGGCCCGAACTGGTACCGCGGGCGTCTCGCCCGCTTCCCTGTTATGCCACGTTGTCCTGGTGGTTATGTTAGGTCATTACTTGTGTGAACTCGTTGCTTGATGCGGGCGGGACGCCCGCGGTCCCAGTGATTGAGATGCAAGCCGCTCCATCTCTGCGCCATTCCTTCCAGAGACGGGCATCGTGGTAGCATTCGAGGGTTCCTGAAGACCTTTTAGAGCATGGCTGAAAATTACTTCATTGAAGATTGTGAAAGGTTGGCGACGCTGGCTCCGATAACCAGCGCGCCCATCCGCCATCACGTTTTTGTGTGCACCGGGAAATCGTGCTCTGCGGTTGATAGTGCGCTGGTCAAAGAAGCTTTTGAGCGTGAGTTACTTTCCCGTGGAATACTTTTCGGAAAAGAAAAGAAGGGCAAGAATCCCAGGGGCAGTGTGGTTTTGACCGAGTGCGGGTCGGTCGGGTTTTGTGCGATTGGAGCGGCGGTTATGGTCTATCCGGATGGGATCTGGTATGCGCAGGTGCGCGCGGCTGACGTTCCGGAAATCGTTGACGAACACATCGTCAACGGGCGCGTGGTCGAGCGACTGGCTTTGCTGAAAGTGCCCTGTGAGGGAAGGGAAGATCTGCCGGCGTCGAATGCGGCTGAATCACTCAACTGGGAAGCATAACTCCGCGTGTGGGCCATTGACATAGGTTTACTACCCACTGGCCACTGATCACTGACCACTGATCACTGACCACTGATCACTGACCACCGTCGTTCATGATGTCCAGACTAGAAAGGAGCGCGAGATGGAAGGTGTGGGAATGACTCCGGAATTGGAGACGTTGAAGTCGAGATTGAAAGCGACCTGGAGCGCAGGTGATTTTGGACAAATTGCAAAAGCGACCGCCAGCGGAGCCGAAGAGTTTATCAAGCGTTTGAATTTGCAGCCCGGAATGAAGGTGCTGGATGTAGCTTGCGGCACAGGCAACCAGGCGCTACCGGCCGCGCGCCTGGGCGCCATCGTAACCGCTGTCGATATCGCGCCGAATCTAATCAAGCAGGCGCGTGAGAATGCCGAGCGCGAAGGTCTGAAAATTCAATTCGACGAAGGCGATGCGGAAGCCTTGCCATATGAGGATGCAAGCTTTGACGCGGTGGTAACGATGTTCGGGGCAATGTTTGCGCCTCGTCCGGAATTGGTGGCAGCGGAACTTAAGCGGGTATGTAAGCCCGGCGGCTTTATCGCGATGGCGAATTGGACGCCTACTGGTTTCGTGGGACGGATGTTCAAGACTGTTTCCAACCACGTCCCGCCACCGCCAGGTATACCTCCGCCGGCGATGTGGGGTGATGCAGCAACCGTGCGCGAACGTCTGCGAGAGGGGATTTCCAAACTCGAAACCAACGAGCGGTCAATAACGATCAAGTTTCCCTTTCCGCCTGCGGACGTTGTCGAGCATTTCCGAAACTATTTTGGCCCGGCGCAAAAAGCATTTGACTCTCTCGATGAAAAGGGACAAGCCGCGCTACGACGCGACCTCGAGCAGCTTTGGCTGGGAAACAATCGGGCGACTGACGGAACTACGCTGGGTGAGGCTGAGTACCTCGAAGTGATTGCGGTGCGTAGTTAGAAAAGGTCGGGGGGTCGGAGGTCAGGGGTCAGAAGTCAAAGGTTAAACAGTCAGTTCGTTTCTCGTGCCTCGAACTGATCACTGATTCCAACCACTGATCGCTGCTTTAAACCCGTTCACCCAGGCAGTAACACAATCCGTCAGGCGCAACTACGAAAAACACTTTGAATGACTTTTCACCGTGCTTGTCGACTCTGAAATCTGCTTCTTCCTTTTCGAAGCCGTTTGACTTCAGCTCAGCGAACGCTAGTTCGGCATTGTCGACTTCGAAAAAGCATCCTTCCTGACTCGGATCTCCGCCGTTCTCGGCTAGGCCGATCCGAATATTGTCTCGCGCCAGGATGGCCGACTTATGGGGCGACTCGCTTTGTGATACGAGCCGAAAGCCCATCACCGTTTCGTAAAAAGGAATCGCCGCCTCAAGGTTTTCCACCGGCAAGTTCATCTCATCCTCAGCGTAAGGATAAGCGGATTTGAATAACGCTCTCGTCATAGTCTTGTCCAATCTCATTTATCATTCACCATTTGTCTACTGCCTTCTGCTTTCACCAACTGATAATATTTTCCGGACAATGAAGCAAGCGCGCATCGAAAGATTTGACTGTATTTGGTTAGCAGCATGCGAAGCGCGCTCCCTGATGGTCGGGCTACTGCCCGATTCAGCAAACGGTACACACAGTCAGTCGCTACACTATCCGGACCATCAGGGATCGTGGGGCAAGTAGCCGGACCGTCAGGTAGGGCTCATTATGACAGGGCCAGACACAGGAGACTCGTTTGCACGTTAAAGCTTATCTCGAACGGATCCATTACCGGGGCCCGCTTGCTCCCAATGCGGCGGCCTTGCGCGAGCTGCAAGTCGCGCATCTGTTAACCGTGCCTTTCGAAAATCTAAGCATCCACTCCGGTGAGCCGATAGTCCTTGAAGACAAAGATCTATATACAAAAATCGTCGAACGCAGGCGCGGCGGCTTCTGCTATGAATGCAATGGTTTGTTTGCTGCCTTGCTGCGGGCGCTCGGGTTTGATGTGACCATGCTGTCAGCCGAGGTCGCCAATAGGGACGGTGGCTTCAGCCAACCCTTTGACCACATGGCGCTGCTGGTCAACTTGGAGCAGCGTTGGCTTGTCGATGTAGGCTTTGGTGACTCGTTTCTCGAACCATTGCTACTCGATGAAAAGAGCGAGCAGGTCCAGGGCGAGCACGCCTTTCGAATCATGCCCGATGGTGATTACCTGGTCCTCAGCCGCCGTGCCAAGTCAGAACCACCTGCGTCAGCGGGTGGCGTTGACCAGTCAGAACCACCTGCGTCAGCGGGTGGCGTTGAACCACCTGCGTCAGCGGGCGTTGTGTCAGAACCACCTGCGTCAGCGGGTGGCGTTGACCAGTCAGAACCATCTGCGTCAGCGGGTGGCGTTGACCAGTCAGAACCACCTGCGTCAGCGGGTGGCGTTGATTGGCAGCCGCAGTATCGGTTTACCTTGCAACCATACGAGTTCAATGATTTCGCCGGCATGTGCCACTACCATCAGACGTCTCCGGAATCACATTTCACACAGGGACGCATCTGCTCGCGCGCGACTGCGGGCGGGGGACGCATTACGCTCAGCGCCGGCAGAGGGAACACGCCGAGTGAAATGCGTTTGATCATCACGTCGAAGAACGGCGAGCGACAGGAACGAATCTTAGAGAGCAACGAAGAGTACGCTGACGCCTTGCAAAAACACTTTGGCGTTGTGATGTGAGGCTAAGTTGGCTCACCAACTCCAGGCAAGAACTCGCTTCCGATGCCCGACCCCAACCTCTGATCTCTGACCTCTGCCCCCCTTTGTCGATTTAAGATTTACCATTACCATTCACCGCTTTCATGGTTCCCATCTCCATTCTCGACCTCGTTCCTGTCATCCTCGGTGAAACACCACGCGAGGCGCTGCACAAGAGCCTGGATCTGGCACAGCATGCCGAAGCGTTTGGTTACACGCGGTACTGGGTCGCCGAGCATCACAACATGACGGGCATTGCCAGCGCGGCGACCTCCGTCGTGATCGGTTATCTCGCCGGCGGCACCTCGACCATTCGTGTGGGTTCCGGCGGCATCATGCTACCCAACCATTCACCACTCGTAATCGCTGAGCAATTTGGCACGCTCGAATCACTCTATCCGGGCCGGATTGACCTCGGCTTGGGCCGTGCACCCGGCACCGATGCACTGACGCTGCGTGCATTGCGCCGCGCAAGCGTGCGCGCGGACAGCTTTCCTGAAGACGTTCTGGAGTTGATGTTGTTACTGGGTGAGGCTAAACGCGATCAACCGGTTCGCGCCGTACCGGGCGCAGGCACTGAGGTGCCCATCTGGATTTTGGGATCGAGCACGTTCGGCGCCGAACTTGCCGCCGCGCTCGGACTGCCTTACGCCTTCGCCTCACACTTCGCGCCGGATGCTCTATTCGATGCGCTCGAGATCTACCGGAAACAATTCAAGTCGAATGTTGTAAGCAGTCCGAGTACAACGCTCAAAGTACAAAGCCATGCGATGGTTGGGGTGAATGTAGTCGCTGCCGATACGGACAAAGAAGCGCGGCGGCTGTTCACTACCGTGCAGCAATCGTTCACCAATCTGCTGCGCGGCGCTCCAGGAAAACTGCAACCACCCATCGATGACATCGAAGAGTATTGGACTCCAGCCGAAAAGGCTCACTCTTCGCACATGCTGAAGTATTCGATCGTCGGTGCGCCTGAAACTGTGCGCAGAGAATTGGAAAGCTTCGTCGCTCTAACTAAAGCGGACGAGTTGATGATTGTTTGCCATATATCCGATCACGCCGCTCGCGTCAGGTCGTACGAGCTTGTTGCTGAGGTCGCCCGTGCCGGCTAGGCCGCCATGGCCCAAAAGGCTCAGACTTTCTGAAGCGATCATCTAGTGGCATGGGGTCAGTACCACGTCGCGTTAGCGGGTGGCTGGTGGATCGGAGGTCTGGCACAGCGGATAAAACTCAGAATATGCACGCGCTACCGCGAGGTGGTACTGACCTCATCCTTGTCAAATAGATCATCTGTGTGCGCCGTCCAAAGTTATTACGACTTTTCCTCTTGCGTGGCCTTCTTCCACATGCCGAATGGCATCGGCAGCTTGACTCAGACTGTAACACCTGTCTATGACTGGTTTTAGTTTGCCGGTCACGATGAGTTCACCCAAGAATGTCAGATCGTTTTGATTTGATTTCGCTATGAACATGACAGCCTTCTGAGTAACGAATAGTGACAACAAGGATGTTTTAATCATCGGAGTCAGGATATCCATCAATGACAGATCGTGTGGCGCCCCGATCATGACTAATCTTCCCTTAGGATTGAGGATGCGCCGGCACGCGGAAAACGAATGGTTCCCAATACAGTCAAGAATCAAATCGTAGCGTTGGTTGCTCGAAGTGAAATCGTGCTGAGTGTAATCAATAACCTCATCTGCGCCGATTGATCTGACCATGTCGATATTCCTGGTGCTGCAGACGCCGGTCACGTGCGCGCCGAACGATTTGGCGATCTGCACTGCAAATGTGCCAACGCCTCCCGCGGCGCCATTAATCAGGACCTTGCTGCCCGGCTGAATATTTCCCTTGTCGCGCAGGCCCTGCAACGCGGTCAGCCCCGCGACATTTATCGCGGCCGCTTGCTCGAACGTAACATTCGCGGGTTTCATCACAATCTTTGATTCGGGAGTACACCCATACTCGGCAAAGGCCCCACGGCAGCCGCCGAACACCGCGTCGCCGGGTTTGAACTGCTTGACGTGGCTGCCAACCGCTTCAATCTCGCCGGCCACATCAACGCCGGGGCGTCCGATCGGCATTTTGAGCAACCGCGGCATTATCCGGAGCGCGCGAGGCTCGCCTTTCATGAGACGCCAATCAAGTGGATTAACAGAAGCCGCGCGAACTTTAATCAAAACTTCATCGTCCCTGGGAACGGGCTTCTCGACATCCGTGATCTGCACCACATCCGGAGGTCCGTAACTCTCATAGATTGCAGCTTTCATGTTCGGGGTACCTCGCTGCGCTGGTCTGGTCCTGCCATCGTTGAACGTTCAGCCTTCACGAGCAGCCCCAGGCTCAGGGATCCTTCACCGGTAAGCGCCACGGGCACGATGCTCATAGTCGTTCCTCCTGGCTGCCCACCGCCCACTGCCACTGTTCCTGTAGACGAATGACGGCAGGAAATATTGTACGACTGATGGATCGTGTGGCGTACCAGGCGCAACGAGGTCAGTACCGGGCGCGGTAGAAACAGGTCGATTAGGTCCTTCGGGCCTCAGTCTACCTACGAAAAGTGTGCCTGCTTGTGGCCCTAAAGTCCGTCAAAGTTCGCGTTAGCAAATAGAAATGAGGAGGAGTCCCCGATGAAGCTCAACGCGAAATACGTCACCTTTTCACTGATTGCCGTCGCGAGCGCCTTTGTGATGTATCACAATGAGCGCTTCCTCGTTCAATCGTCGAATCCGGTCTGGCAACACTACGCACCTTTTAAGTGGTGGTTGCTGCCGCACGGCATCTTCGGCGCCATAGTTCTGTTGTTTGCGCCATTCCAGTTTTCTGATCGGCTGCGCCGGCGATTCACCAGAGCGCATCGCGTGATGGGACGAATGTACGTGCTGGGTGCATTTGGGCTCGCGCCGCTCGGTGCCTACATACAGTATTTTCAGGAGCGGTTTGGCGCGCCGCGTTCGTTCACCATTCTGGCAATCGTAGACGCCCTCATGCTGATTGGCGCCACTGCCTTCGCTGGCCTATTCGCCTACAAACGCAAGATCGCGCTGCATCGCCAGTGGGCCACGCGCAGTTATGCAATCGCGCTGGTCTTCATTGCCGGACGCTTTGTTTTGGGAGTGACGGGCTGGGAAGCTCTCGGAGTTGAAATAGTCCAGGCAGTGATCTGGGCCTGCCTTGCGTTGTCAGTCGTGTTGGCCGATGTTTCGATCCACTGGAAAGAAATTCTTTCTGCGCTGTCAGCGTCGCCAGTACCTGTGAAGTCACGCGCGTCGACAAATGCGGCGAAACCCGGCCTGCCAAAAGACGCCGTCGGCGCCACCTAGGAAGAATTTAGTCCGCTCAGCGGACTGACTGCCCACTGCTCACTGCGCACCGCTTAGGAACCTCGTAACGGTCTCAGCGAACTGCTGTGGAATCTTATCCATCGCATTATGTTCCTGACCTTCGAACACGACGAGAGTCCGCTTGGGCAAAGTATCCTTTAACGAGTTGATTGCCTGTTTCAGTTGCGGTGAAGCGGTTTTGCTGCCTGCAAGGAGTAACGTTGGCACCGCTAATGTCCGCATTCGCTTTGCATCAAAACGATATTTACTCAGCGCTCGAATTTCGCGAATCTGTATATCAATGCCAGAGACGCGACTGGGCCACGCTGCCTGACGTTTCATCGCCGCGATTTCCTCCGGCGAGAGCATCACGATTTCCCGCAGGAACGTCACCAACGCCTGCTCGCGGTCGCCGGCGTGGATCATTTTCTCCATTCGGTCGACAACGGCCGTGTGATCGAGATCCTGCAGCGGTGGTTCGTAAAGAGCGAGCTTTGAGATCTTGTTCGTAAGAAAAGCCGCCTCAAGTGCGCAGACCCCTCCAATCGAATGACCGAGGGCGAAGACCGGGCCCGGTCGAGACTTAACGACGGCTGCGACATCCTCGAATTCCTTCCTCAAGCTGTAGTTCGAACCGGCTTCACTTTCGCCGTGACCGCGGCGATCCATTGCACAAACTGTAAAGTGCGAAGCAAATAACGGGAGCAGAGGTTTCCAGCGTCTTCGGTCACCGGTCCCTCCGTGAACAATCAGGAGACTTGGGCCTTTGCCCGTGCATTCAACGGCGATGCGTGTTCCATCCTTTGAGCTAACAAATGAAACCTGAGAAACGGTCTCGGCAGCCTGCGCGAACGAAACAGTCGCCGACATGAGAACGAAGGAGAGAATGAAGGCTAATCGCATGATGATGAATGTTACCGAATGCGTGAATTCACCCTGAAGCGTGAAAGAGAGTAGGCAGGGGTAAGCGACAGCACGTCGCGCCACCCCTGGAACAGGCAAAAAGTGCTCGAGCTCTATCAGAACTGGGAGTGGTAGCGACCCGCTCTATGCTCAACCCTCAGTCTCGATCGACGATTCTCAAAACTGAATCCTCGGCCGGTCGCCGCCGCTCCCGGTTCTGATATGGCCCGGCCCTCGTTTATTGACTTTGTGTGCAAAGCGATGCCAATCAATTAAATATATCTTCACGCCGAACTACGACTCTCCGTCACTTTGTCCGGCTAAGGTCAAAGTGGGCGCGGACAGAGTGGTCGCCGGGAAGCATGAAAGTCCAATCCTCGGTGTGATGGTCGGCGTCGATTAGTGTGAACATTGCGTGATGCATGTGTCCTTTCTGCGTGCCACCGGCGACATCCAGGAACTCAAATTCTATTGACTTGCCATCCGGCGAGATCTTGCCCTCCATGCGCGGCCGATTTCCGGCGTCACAGTAGTGCGTAAGCAACAACCGATCAGCGTCCAGATAAAACATGGTGATAGGATTGTCCGGGATTCCACTTACCTTTAGGTCATGCATGAGCGCGTTACCCCTCGAAGTTACGCGCAGCGAGATCGTGGCAACGGCGCCTTTCATGTCCGGTACCTCAGGAACGGTAGTCAGGCTGCCTTGCCAGGAACCGGCGAGAGTTTTCATTATTTCGAATGATTTCTGCGCATCCGGCTGAGCGGGGGCTGCAGTGGAGCGTGAAATCGGGACAACGGACAGCGCCAGAAGACCGAGCAGAAGTGCCGGCAGAAGTATTCCCGTTCGCCCTGCGAAACGCTTTGGCGACCGTGTTATAAGACCGCGACCAGGATCGGAATTAGTTTGAGTGATTCTTGACTTATTCATTGGCTCCTCCTTTTTGGAATGGATTGAAGCTTGCAGTTGAATGCCTCGACGTGATCAGTGACAGTTACGACTTCGGCGGACTGTATGTTGCATTGAATTATTGGAAGAAGAGTGAAGGAGGACTTAACGGCCGCGAGGCAATAAGTGTACTGGTTGCTGCGCGGCTGGAGGGTATTAAACCCCAAGGTTCAAAGTACAAAGCTCAAACCTCATTTACTCTCGCGTTCCATTTCGCAACGTCAACGCCTTTCACCAGCAACCATCCCGTCATTACCAGTCCACCCGGAAACATCAACATAAGGAGCACGTCTGACGCGTAAGCGGGCGCGAGGATCAAAGCGAAGTTTCTGACGACAAATCCAATCCCACCGACGGCCATTAGAACGGCGAGAAACTTCGGAAGATAACCCGAACGAAAGATTAGGTATGCCCGCACAATCCAGCTCATGCCGTAGTAAGCGGTGAATATCATGCCGGCATATCCATAAAACTTCATCGACAACAATACGAGAGCATTGAGTTGATCGGGCGCAAAGGTTTGCAAGTATCCCACACCTCCCACGATGAGCAGCGGCGCAAAATAAAAGAGCTCGGCAAAGGCGAAAAGCGTGGTGCCAACCAACCCGAAGAACGCGGCCAGCAAAGATAGCTGTTTATTGACGGGCTTGAGCAACGCGTACAAGATCAGCACCAGCGTGATATCGCACAACGACTCTATCAGGAAGCTCGCAAAGCCCAGCCGGTACAGAAAGTCGAAATTCCTAAGGTTGGCTACCGTGGCGGCAGCGTCACCAGACACGATAAGTTTGGACGGAACGTAAGCCTCACCAAACCCACCCGCCACCAGCGAGACGATAAGCAGAACTCCGGCAATTCTTGCGTATCTCTGTACATTCATATCGGAATTCCTCCGGAAAAGGATTTTGTGCTATTCGAACTCCGCAGTTGTTCACCTACCTGTAAGACGAACCAGTGAGACTAATATTGCAAGGTGAGTAAGAAATAACAGATTGCATGTCCGCCTCACCGCCGGGTGAGAGATACCATGAACGCAATCAACCCCTCGTTGTCCACATTCGAAACAGTAACAACTCCTCGGCCGCACTCTTTCGCCACGCCTTGAGTCTAAAACTCCTTACCTGGACGATTCTCGGCGTCGCCTCAAATTTGCATAAGGGATTTCGATCATGAACCCAAGAGTGCGCCAGTTCTTCTTTATAATCATCGTATGTTCGCTGATGGGTCTTGGCGTCCTGGCATTCCTTCGTTATGAGGAGCGGAAACATTTTCGCCAATCCGAGTACCTGGACAATCGAGCAAGCCCATCCGCCACAGATGCTGACCTCTGGGCTCGCGCCGTCGAAAAGGTAAAAGAAGATCGAGGCGAAACCGGAGGCGCTGCGATTGAGATTCCAATCCAGCTCCGGCATTACGAAGACCGGCATTGGTTCCTGGCCACTCAAGTCGCCGAAGTCGAAAAATTCAACGTGCAATCCTGTCAGGACTTTGTGGATCTGGCAGCCCTGCTCGAGCGCGGCGAATTAGTTTCGTTGCCTGCCGTCACCGAAAACTACATTCTGTTCGGCGTTGGCGCCAGAGTGGATGATGAAGCGTTCACCCGTTATGTGGACGATCACAACATCGCACTTTACAACGAAACCGAACTGCGCGATGCCTACGCGCAGCTTGACTCGGCGCGCCTGAAACTGCAAACGGAAATATCAGGTTTGCAGGCGCGGTTGGCCGGGCTCAAGAAAGCCGAGCGTACCAAACAACGCGAGCTGCAAAAAGAAATATTAGCCCGTCAGCAGGAGTTGCAAGCCAGGACGGACGAGAAAGCACTGCTCGATCGAGCCTACGGCGGGAAGGGAAACCGGCAAGCACTGTTGCGGGATTATGAATCGCTGCAAGCGCTGGCCGGGAATTTCGCCGGGCGTTCATATAACCTGGGCGACCCATCAGATCGCTACGCGCTGAAGGTGAGTATGCTTAGCTCGCTCCGACCGCAGGCACTAAAGATTCTTGACGAGGTGGCAAAGGCGTATCACGATAAGTTTGCACGTCCGTTGCCCGTCAGCTCGCTGGTGAGACCCGAGCAGTACCAGCACGCCTTGAGAAAAGTGAATCGGAACGCAGTGCTCATCGATACGCCGCCGCACTCCACCGGCCTCGCCTTTGACATCGACTATCGCTACATGAGCGGTGAGGAACAGAACTTCCTGATGTCGGAACTGGCGCGTCTGAAGGACGAAGGCCGCATTGAGGTCATTCGCGAGCGAACCGCCAACTACCATGTCTTCGCGTTCATCGACGGCAAGCGACCAGGTGACGAACTAATCACCGCATCATTAGAGCAAGCCACTGCGCCCGTCCCGGAAGCACATCACGCGACGAAGGAACCAATGAAGCAAGCGACCAAGCCAGCAATCAAATCGCGAACAGTGAAAAAGGCAAAGACCAATTCCAAAGCAAAGAAAAGACGAAGGCACTGATTAGGCAGATTGCATAAGACGATGCAGTTGCTGGCCTCTGATCTCCGACCTCTGCCGTTGCGACGTCACTCAATGGTGAGATCCCTCGGACCTCCAGTAAAACTCCGACTTGCGCGGCCAGCCGCTCTAACTATCTAGCGGCTTGCTTTGATGTCCCAGGCCCACAATGTCCCGAGATCGCGAATATACAGCCTCCCGTTAGCAATCACCGGATACGCAAACGACCCTTCCGGAAACGGCCCTGCTTGTTTATGCTTCGGCGGAGCCGGTGGTGTGAATCGTCCCTTTTCGCGAAATGCTTCCGGCGTCGCCTCTACCAACGCGACCTCTCCATTGACCTCGTGAACATATAAAAGCCCATCGGCGTAAGCTAGCGAACTCCAACCAAAATTCTCGGCCTGCCATTTCACCTTACCCGTAGTGAACTCAACCGCGACCAGCTTCTGTCCTATTTCGGTGCCGTAAAGATATTCACCCACCAGCACCGCGCCACCGATGCCGTTCGGAAGACCGCGCTCGAAGTAGACCTGCTCCGCGGCGACTGCGCCCTGATCCAACTCTAAACGTACGAGTCCCCCGCCGACGCCAAGAGCCCCGCCGTACACATATTCATCACGCGCCACCGGCGTGAAATACTGCGCTGGACCTTTGGCAACCTCTTTGTAGCGCCAGAGGAACTGGCCCGTCTTCGCATCAACTCCGACTATGCCTTTGGTCAAAAACTGCACGTATTGTTTTTGGCCGGCCGCTTGAACGATGATCGCCGATGCATAAGCTGCGGGTTCGCCACCCGGTATTGCCGACTTCCAGATGACTGCGCCCGTCTTTTTGTTTAGCGCCACTATCGTGGCCTGCGCGCC
Source organism: Pyrinomonadaceae bacterium (assembly GCA_035297925.1). GTDB lineage: Bacteria > Acidobacteriota > Blastocatellia > Pyrinomonadales > Pyrinomonadaceae > PSRF01. Next base: position 12,916 of record DATGYM010000358.1, read on the forward strand.
ACCGGGGGTTATCAGAACGATGTCGCCATCAACTAATGGAGACTCTGCATAGGCCCATTCGCCCGGCTGGCCGCCGAACTCTTTACGGATATTTTTCTGCCAGCGAATCTTGCCGCTCCGGGCTTCGAGGCAGGCGAGGTCACCGTCCGAGCCCAGTGCATAGATGAAGGCTCCGTCAACGGTCGGCGTGGACCGGGCCTTCGGATAATTCGGGTCCTGATCCGGGTTGCCGACGTTCCCGACACGTGTTGTCCAGATGGGTTTTCCATCCTGAGTTGAGAGAGCTTGAACAAACTCATTCTCCATGCCACGGTTGCTCATCAGATAGATCCGCGTTCCGACAACGGCGGGCGTTGAATAGCCGTCTCCTATTTCGTTCACTTGCCAGAGCAGTTTCGGTCCCGCCGCCGGCCATTGTTTAAGGAGGCCGCGCTCCTGCGATATCCCGTTACGTTCCGGACCTCGCCACTGAGGCCAGTCGGAAGTCGAAGCACTCGTCCTCGTAGACCACGTAACTGAGACAGCTAAGAAAGAAAAACACAGAGCGGTAATGATAGTGAGTAATCGTGACTTCACTTCTTCTCCTTCCGACTATTGGAATTGCTTGAGACTATTACCGGTCGTCATTGATACGGATCAGTTTCACGAGATGTTCCGTCACAATGGCCTCGAGTCCTTCGGTATCAACGAACTTGCAGATGGCGTCGACGACGATGGCGCGGCGCGGCCGGGGCAGTAGCCCGACCGTGAGGGAGGGCTTCAATCGCGATTCGGGCCAGAGCCCTCCCTCACGGTCGGGCTACTGCCCCGTGCGGGGGACGTATTGCCACCATCGTTGTCGTATAATCCCGCGCGATGAACTTCATTTCGACACTCGCTGTCAGCATGGGCGCCTCATGGGTATCGGGCATTAACCTTTACGCGACGGTCGCCACGCTGGGCCTGCTGGGCCGCTTCGCGCATCTGAAACTACCCGGCGACCTTGACGTCGTGACGAACTGGTGGGTGATTGGTGTGGCGCTGTTCCTCTTCGTTATCGAGTTCATCGCCGACAAGATCCAACTGGTCGATAGCGTCTGGGACATAATTCATACCTTCATTCGAATACCGGCCGGAGCGGTTCTGGCAGCGACCGCTTTCGGCGATTTCGACAGAAGTGTGCAGGTGATTGCGTTGTTGCTGGGCGGCGGGTTGGCGCTGAGCTCACATGGAACCAAGGCCGCCGCGAGGGCGCTGATTAATACGAGCCCCGAGCCCGTTTCAAATATTATTGTTAGCCTGAGCGAAGATATTCTGGCGGTGGTTACGGTGGTCGCGTCAGTGTTCCTGCCTGTAGTTGTTTTCCTGATAATAGCCGCGGGCTTGATCTTTTCCTTTTGGCTCCTGCCTCGTGTAATACGATTCTTCCGCAAGGTGTATCAGAGGATTGGCGGGTTCTTCAGCCCGGCCCGTGCCTAAGGACGTTAACTTAGGGTTGGCGTGATCCATTCGGTTTGCGTGTCTTCGTGGATCCTTCTTATCAGAACCGAAGAAAGACAGTCCACTAGTCACACTAACTTAAACGTGATCCACGAAAGCACAAGAAAAGGCGCCAGCGTTCAGAGGTCAGAAGTCTGGAGTTGCCCCGAATGTGGCAGACTACTTAGATATTTAGGGAATACAATTGGGTGATGAAAAACCTTGAACTAACACAAGCACCCGTTGCAAAGGCGGAGATGCTCATTCGCAAGCCGCCTGCGGACGTGTTTGAAGCCTTTGTTAATCCCGAAATCACCAGGCGATTCTGGTTCACTAAAAGCACCGGGCGGTTGGAAGCCGGGAAGCACATCGTGTGGACCTGGGAGATGTACGATATGTCCATCGACGTTGAGGTCAAGGAGGTGGAGCCAAATAAGCGGATACTGATTGAATGGGGAAACTATGGTTCCATGACTGTGGTCGAGTGGATCTTTACTCCTTATGAAAACGACTCGACATACGTCACGATTACAAACTCGGGTTTCCAGGGAGATGGAGACAAGGTGGTACGTGATGCGCTTGATTCGAAGGGCGGATTTACGTGGGTGCTTGCGGGGCTGAAAGCACTGCTGGAACACCACATCGAATTGAATGCGATTGAGGATGCATTCCCTAAAGGGCTGAAGAGAGAGTAGAGGCAACTCTTCTCTGTGAAAGTCCTCGGTGCCTCTGTGGCAGACAAACGTTCAGCAAACACTCACCACGTAGCCACGGAGAACACCAAGGTTGCACAGACAACTTCAAGTTAGGTCACTGCCCGTTTGGGAAAAGAGTTTGCAAATTCCAATCGGTCCTTTCATTCAAAGACGGCAATTGCCCGCACAGGCGAGCCGGTTCCTCCACGTATCCTGAGCGGCAGACCGATAAAGCGAAAACGCCCGCGACCGACCAGCTGGTGCAAGTTGATCATGTTCTCGTAATGGGTAAAGCCCAGCTCGCCGCAAATACGATGAACCTCCTTATTTGAAACGTCGATCACACCCGGGCATGCCGGTTCTACGCCAAACGCCGCTATCTTCTGCTCACCGAGCCAGCGTGCTGCCTCAATACTAAGCCCTGGTCCTTTGTGCCAGTCGTCTGTACCAAATGCACGTCGATAATGATCCGTACACAGCAGCACCGTATCACCCTGCCTGATTTCAAGGCCCGCTTTGGCGAGGGCGCGTTCCAGGTCGGCTATCTCAATCAAATCCAGCAGGCGTTTGTGGGACAGGTCCACACAAATACCCTCGGTGTAGAACATCGTTAGAGGCATCGTCTCAATAGACTGTGCCCTATACTGACGTGCCATATGGCTGATGGCGTCGACATGCGTACCTGTGTGTTCGCCCAATTCCAGCCGGTTCACGCCGGGAGAAATTACGTTACTATCGCTAATGCCATCCCATTGTTCATGCGAGGCGTGCATTGTGATTGCCACTTCCGGTAGCCCGGGAAACACCGGCATACCGCTGAAGATTTCCTGACTAAGATCAATTATTTCCAGCATGCTTTAATAACCCTTTCTGGTTTGAGCGAAGAATGTACACGACCGGCGAATCGTAAATCGGGACTCGTAAATATGGGAGCCCTCCCTGACGGTCGGGCTACTGCCCCGATCCGGATGGTCGACGAAAGAAGCCGCTCCCTGACGGTCGGGCTACTGCCCTGATCCGGATGGTCGACGAAAGAAGCCCTCCCTGACGGTCGGGCTACTGCCCCGAGCCGGATGGTCGACGAAAGAAGCCGCTCCCTGACGGTTGGGCTACTGCCCTGATCCGGATGGTCAACGAAAGAAGCCCTCCCTGACGGTCGGGGTACTGCCCCGAGCCGGGTGGTCACTGCTTCAGTCCGTTCATGATCTCGGCATGCGATGCAAGTATTGCCGTGGTTTGTTCGGGGTTGGGTGTGAGTGACCAATCGCCATGGTCCCAGGTGCCGCCGAGAATGATTCCGTCGCGGCGCGGAAACATGTAGCCGCTGCTCAGATAACAGTAGTCAATCTCCGGTTGCGGCAACAGCACTTCCAGTTGGCCGCGCACCGGCTCCAGTTTTTGATCGTCAAAGAGTGCGCGGGCGCCCAGCCCCGTGCAGTTGAAGATCATTTGTTCCGGCAGCCGCTTGAGCTCTTCACGACTGCGAAATTCCTTCACTACCAACTTGCCGCCGGCGATGTAGAAGTCTCGTAAGAGGGCGTTCAGATAAACGGGCGGCTCGATCAGCATCGTGTTGTACTGCCGCACGTAGGGAAAGCCGAAATAATGTTCCGGATCGCGATGAGTCTCTCTTGCCGGATAGAGATCGTCACCGCCGGTGAGTTCGCGATTGAGTGATCCCTCGTTCCGATACAACTCAAAGGTTTCTATCCAGCGCACGCCATACTCTGCGCCGATGAGATTTTGAAAAGCGCGATTCGATAAGCGGCAGGCAACGCGAAACTGCTCATTGAATCTGGCGTTTGTAGCTTCCGAATCATAAACGGAAGTAGGCGACCAGAAACCACCTGCGATGTTTGAAGTAGTTTCGGGCGGCAGGTCTTTAGCGTAAATGGTCACGGTACCCGCACCATCCTGGAAGCGACGTTGTAAAAGGCGCGCGGTTGAAAGTCCATTGACGCCGCAACCGAGGACGGCGAAATGTCGGGAAGGTTTGCGTGAGCGTGAATGTCGCGATCCGATCGGTAACGCTCCCGGTTCTGAGAGAACCTCCACGGCCAATGATGCGGTGCCCCATGAGAGTGTGATGCCCGCGCCGCCGTGTCCGTAGTTGTGAACCAGGAGCTTATCGCCCATTCGCTCGGCGTCTACTCTGAATCCCTCCGGACGATATGGCCTGAGGCCCACAACTTCACGAATGATGCGATCCCGCGCGACCTTAACGGGCGCCAAGCGGCGAGTTTCATCAAAACCGGCAAGTGCTCGCGAACGCGACACCATCAAGAGAGCGCTGGTGGCGAGCGCGCCGCGCAAAAACTCACGTCGATTCGTTTCGAGCATGCGGGGATAGTAAATCGTGAATCGTAAATCGTAAATGGAGAACGGAAGAGGGCGAAACAATTTTGTCCTGAGGTCAGCACCACCGGCGGTAGCAGGTGTGTCCATAGACGAGCGGCGTCCCAATTTCAGCTTTCCTCAGTGCCCACCTTTGTGTTCTCTGCGCCTCGTTGGTGCATTACCAGCCAACCACGCACGACAGAGGCACAGTGCCACACAGCAGACGCACAGAGACTGGCAAATTAATGCACCACCATTTGACGATAGTGCCAACCCGCGTCGCAGGTTCTGAGATACAATACCTCTTTGGACCGATCCGAAATTCCTGGCTGTAACCAACCTGCTGTTTTGAAAACGATACCGGAGGACACGACTTTGCATCACCTTAAAGCGCGCATCTTTGCCCTGGTGCTGATTATCGTTTCTATCGGACTCATCTACTACAACTGGCAACAACTGTCACAGCAGCACGAGTACTCCATGAAGCTGGCGGCGTTCGCGCCGCTCTGCGGCATCGGCGGTCTTTATCTCCTGCTATTTCCTGGCAAAGCGGGAAAACCAACCACGGCCAAAGACAAGATCGTCGTGATGATAGTCTTCGGCATTGGCTTGGCCGTTGGATTGGTGAACTGGTATCTGATGGACCCCGGCTTCTTCGGCCGTTAGGAAGGGGCATGCTACAGAAACAGACAAAGCGCGTGTGTTTGCGGGTCTTTGCACCGATAGGTACTTATGCAGTTCAAGTTCAAGCTTTAGCTGGCCTGTGAATGTAAATCCCAGCCTGAAGGCTGAACTCTGAACTAGAGCCTCAAACTGCATCACTAGCCATCGAACTCACGGGGAAACGCAACCCCAAACTAACGCAGAGAAACCGGAAGATTCGGCCACTATCATTTATGGCGCCGCATCGGCTTTTCTTTTTGGTTTCCAGCGGAGCACCGGCTTGCGCGCGGCTGCCGCTTCGTCGAGACGGCCGATACGCGTTGTGTGCGGTGCGTTCAAAACTAATTCCGGATCTTCAATGGCTTCTCGGGCAATCGAACGCATTGCCTCTACAAACTGGTCCAACTCCTGTCTGCCAACAGATTCCGTTGGTTCAATCAACATTGCTCCGGGGACAATCAAAGGGAAGTAGATTGTCATCGGATGAAAACCGTAATCGATCAGGCGCTTGGCGATGTCGAGTGTGTGCACGCCCTTGCGCGTTTGTCTTTTATCGGTGAAGACCACTTCGTGCATGGGTGGATTGTTGTAGGGCTTTTCAAAGTCGCTGGTCAGGCCCTGCGCGATGTAGCGGGCGTTCAAAACCGCAGCTTCGGTTGCTTCACGCAAGCCGTCGTTACCGTGCGTCTGAATGTATGCCAAAGCCCGCAGCATCATGCCGTAATTGCCGAAGAACGCCTTTACGCGACCGATGGATTGCGGGTGGTTGAAATCGAGTTTGAAGTCGGCGGCGGTTTCAGTTGCCGAACTGGACTCTCCGGCAGGAATGCCGGTCCCACTCCTGACAATGCGGGGCACCGGCAAAAAGGGTTCAAGCTCTTTGGTGCAACAACACGGTCCGCAGCCAGGCCCTCCGCCACCGTGCGGCGTCGAAAATGTTTTGTGCAGGTTGAGATGTATGACATCAACGCCCATGTCGCCTGGCCGCGCCACGCCCACCAACGCATTCATGTTGGCGCCATCCATGTAAACCAGACCACCCGCGTCGTGCACGATGCGGCAAATCTCCTGGATGTTTCTTTCGAAGAGTCCCAGGGTGTTTGGGTTTGTCAGCATGAGCCCGGCAACATCACCGACGGCGCAAAGCTCGCGCAGGTGTTCGAGATCGGTCAAACCTTCGGAGGTCGATCGAATAGTCTTAACGGAAAAGCCTGACAGGTGAGCTGACGCGGGATTGGTACCGTGGGCCGAATCCGGAATTAACATCGTGCGGCGTTTGGCGGAGCCGCCTTCGCCGTCGCGCGCGTCAATGTAAGCGCGAATAATCATCACGCCCGTCATCTCGCCGTGTGCTCCGGCCGCTGGCTGCAATGAAATTCCGGGCAGGCCGGTAATCTCAGCCAGATCTTGTTGCAGGTTGTAGATAACTGCGAGTGCGCCCTGCGCGTCTGCGGGTTCGGTTAAAGGATGAAGGCCGGCGAACCCGGGAATGCGCGCGACTTTTTCATTCAGGCGCGAATTGTATTTCATCGTGCAGGAGCCGAGCGGGTACATGCCCTGGTCGATGGAATAGTTCCAGGTCGACATACGCACGAAGTGGCGAATGACATCCACTTCGCTCACCTCGGGTACGCCTTCCAGGTCGTCGTTTCTGAGAAAGTTTTGCGGTAGGAGATCGGCCAGCGGCTGCTCATCAACGTCGAGTGGCGGTAAGCGATAGCCGATACGTCCGGGCTGCGAACGCTCGAAGATCAAAGCTTCGTTGGGGTTGATGTGACTGGTAACTTTGGTGATGTCTGATTTCATAAGCGGCGTTGAAAACATTCGGCCGGTTCGTTTAGAGGCGGGCACTGCCCGCCGTTTCAACGTTGGGTGGCAATCATTGTCTTGAAGTAACCTGCGACGGCGGGCGGTGCCCGCCTCTAAACCTCTCTAACTTGCGACGGCGGGCGGCGCCCGCCTCTAAACGTTAGTCACTTGGTTGCCTGGGTTAGTCCTTCAACCAATGAATCAATCTGCGCGCGCGAATTCATTTCCGTGACGCAGACAAGAAACTCGTTTGGCCGATCCGGGAAGTAACGCGATAGCGGCAAACCTCCGGTGATGTTTCCGTCCGACGCCAGGCACGAAAGCAGTTCCTTCGCCGCTAACGGCGCCCGCACTACAAACTCGTTAAAGCGCGGCGCGGTCAACGGAATTGAAAACCCTGCCAGCTCGGCGATACGCCTGGCTGCATATGCACTCTTTTGCGCGCACTGTGCCGCAACCTCCTGCAACCCGCGTCTGCCCATCGTTTCCAGATACACCGTGGCGGCCAGCGCAATTAATCCTTCGTTGGTGCATATGTTTGACGTGGCCTTCTCACGACGGATGTGTTGCTCGCGCGTCGCGAGCGTCAAAACGAAACCACGCCTGCCATCCTTGTCGAACGCTTCGCCAACCAGACGTCCGGGAATCTGTCGCGCATATTTTTCACGCGTTGCAAATAGACCGACGTAGGGGCCGCCAAATGAAAGTGGCACGCCGAAGGATTGCCCCTCGGCCACAGCGATATCAGCGCCGCATGCGCCCGGCGACTTTAGTAGCCCCAGCGAAATGGCCTCCGTTACCGCCACGATTAGCAGCGCGCCGACGGAGTGTGCCTTGTCAGCCAATGCAGCTACGTCTTCGATACAACCAAAAAAGTTTGGCGACTGAACGACCAGCGCTGCAGTTTTGTTATCGAGCAACAGCGTCGGATCTGAGGCTTGCCCGGTTTGTGCATCGACAGGCGCATGGACAAGCTCAATGCCCGCATGCTGCACGTAAGTGGTGATGACGTCGAGATACTCTGGATGGATCGCACCGCAAGCCACAACTTTCGATCGCTTCGTGACGCGCTCGGCCATCAACACTGCTTCCGCAAGCGCCGTTGACCCGTCATACATTGAGGCGTTGGCCACTTCCATGCCGGTCAACTGGCAAACCAGCGTCTGGAACTCGAAGATCGCCTGCAGTGTGCCCTGCGATATTTCAGGTTGGTAGGGCGTGTACGCGGTGAAAAACTCTGAGCGCGAAATTATGTGATCGACGATCGTCGGAATGTAATGCTGATAGGCCCCTGCTCCGAGAAAGCTAGTTCGCTGCGCGGCCTTGTTGCCGGCCGCCAGTTTCTCAAAGCCGGCCAGAAGTTCGATCTCTGACAGCGCTGCAGTCGTGTTGAGATCCCGGGATAAGCGTAAATCAGTGGGAATGGAATCAAATAGCTCGGCTGCCGAATTCAGGCCGAGCTGATGAAGCATCTCAGTCCGCTCTTCAGGCGAGTTAGGAATATAACGCAATTTTACTCTGTCTCAGCTTTCGTGAAATCTTCATATTCGGCGGCAGTCAACATGCTGTCGACCTCGCCGGAGTTGGACATCTGAACGCGGATCATCCAGCCCTCGCCATAAGGATCCTGATTAACTTTTTCCGGCGCGTCAGCCAGCGCGTCGTTAATCCCCACTATTTCTCCGGATACTGGCGAGAACACTTCAGAGACTGCTTTTACTGATTCGACGGAACCGAAAGATTCGTTGGCGGCAAACTCATCGCCGACCTTGGGCAGTTCGACGTAAACGACGTCACCGAGCGAATCCTGAGCGTAATCGGTGATCCCGACGACGGCAACGTCACCTTCGACTCGGACCCATTCATGGTCTTTGCTGTAATGTAAATCGTCTGGGATATTAGCCATCATGCCTCCGCAGTTTTCGGTGTTGAGTGTCTGATTAACTTTTCGCGCGTTTGTAGAAAGGCGTTTTCACAACCTGTGCGCCCACCAGCTTACCGCGAACATCGACCTGGATGAGCTGTCCCTCCTGGGCAAACTCAGAGGGAACATAACCCATGCCGATATTCTTTTTCAGGAACGGGGCGGGACTGCCTGAAGTGACGCGGCCCAGGCGCTTGCCGTCGATCAGAATTTCCTGATCATCTCGCGCCACGCCTCGTTCGGTAACTTCAAATCCGACCAGACGTTTGCGCAGTCCAGCTTCCTTTTGCCTGGCCAGCGCTTCACGCCCAATGAAGTCTCCTTTATTTAGTTTGCAGATCCAGCCGAGATTTGCTTCCAACAGCGTGGTGCTCTCATCAATTTCGTGACCGTAGAGAGCCATGCCCGCTTCGAGGCGCAGCGTGTTGCGGGCTGCCAGACCGCAGGGAAGTACACCTGTTTCCGCGCCGAAGTTTCCCGCATCAAGTATCTTGCTCCAAATCTGCTCAGCCTTGTCGGCGGCGGCGTACACTTCAAATCCATCCTCGCCCGTATAGCCGGTGCGCGAGACGATCGCCCGCACGCCGTCAACCTCTCCCTCGGTGAAGTGGTAGTACTTTATGTCGTCCAGCGGCAGGGCAGTTAACCTACGCAGAATTCCAAGCGCGTCAGGTCCCTGCAATGCCAACTGACAATAATCGCCGCTCGCGTTTCTGAGGTCGGCGGCTCCTTCCCGGCGATGCGAGGTTATCCACTCCCAATCCTTCTCGGTCGTTCCCGCGTTAACCACCAGCAATAAATGATCATTGCTGAGGCGGTAGACAAGCAGATCGTCAACGACGGTGCCTTCGGGAGTAGTGAGTGCCGAATATTGCGCCTGCCCATCCACCAACTTAGACGCGTCATTAGATACAAGATAATTGACCGTCTCGATTGCGTCTGCACCGCGCACATCTATTTCGCCCATGTGCGAAACATCGAACAGGCCGGCATGCTTTCGCGTGCGTAGATGTTCTTCAATTGTACCGGCGGGGTATTGCACCGGCATGTCCCAGCCACCGAAGTCGACCATACGGCCGCCCATAGTTCGATGCACGGAATTTAATGGCGTTCGTTTAAGTTCTGGAGCGACTGCGGTCACGCGTGTCTTTCAGACTGATTTGATAATCAGACTCTGATCAAAGTAACGATAAAGCAAGGGGTAAGCCGCAAACTAACACGCGAAGTGCGGGCCGTCAAGCAGGTCTAACGATGACGTAAGAGGGAACTAAAGTTGAGTAGCGAGGTGGTTGGTATTGCGCGGATTTGGACCGTTGAGCAGGGCATAGAAGAAAGTTAGTGAGGCGCGTCGCCGCTGGAAACTGGAAGCCAACGGCCCCAGTCCAATCGATGGCTCTGCCGGTGCTGACCAACAGTAATAGGTTGCGACCCGAATAGATGACGGCCAGGACGTTGGCGGTAGACGCGTCGGCCCAGGCTGCATGCACGAGGACGACAGTCAGGTTCTTGATATTTGGCGGTCGTCATGGCCTATCTCCCTTCGTGCCTTTGCCACGTGATCGCAGGCTGCGAGGCCGCTGCTCACATGGAGCGCTCTGCTGGATCCGCCTGAGATCAGACAGCCCAAACTCCTTCCCGCCGATGCCCCAGGATCCGCTCTTGATCTCCTCGACTAATACCCAGGTGTTCTCCCGCACAACCTCGCCGACATATGGAATGGTTGCCTCGGTAATGTCGTGGATTAGCTCCGCTGTCTGTCCGCCAGTGAGTTCACCTGCGAGAACCTTGACTGTAATGATGGGCATCTGATTTCTCCTTTTCGGGAAGGGAACAGACTTATATCTGTCCTGCTCCCCCGTCCACGTTGAGCTCGACGCCGGTGATGTAGGACGCCTCGGGACCAGCCAGGAACGCGACTGCGTTGGCAATATCCCGACTTTCCCCAAGCCGCTTCATCGGCACGCGAGCCAGGATCACGCCCGCCAGCTCGTCCACTCCCTCCTTGGTCATGCCCAGCCTCCCGAATATCGGCGTGGCGATCGGGCCCGGGCTGACCGCGTTGACGCGGATGCCGCGCCCCACCAGCTCCGCCGCGGCCACGCGGACGAACGACCGTAGCGCTGCTTTGCTCGCGGCGTAGACACCTGTTCCCGGCAGTCCGGTACGGTCCACAAAACTCGTATTCAGCACGATGGCCGCGCCGTCGTTGAGGTACGGGAGCGCTTTCTTAACCGTGAAGAAAGTCCCCTTTACATTAATGTCGAAGATCTCGTCATAGAGCGCTTCGGTGGTGTCGCCAATCGCCGCGAACCTGGCTACGCCGGCGTTCGCGAACAAGATATCGATCTTACCCAGACGGTCCGCGACCGCGGAGAAGAGCATATCGAGGTCATGGGAAGAGCTCACATCCGAGACAATCCCGAGCGTTCCCTCGCCGATCGCTGCCACAGCTTCATCGAGAGTCTGGCGGTCACGGCCGCTAACGGCCACTTTCGCCCCTTGCTCGCATAGCAACTTCGCCGTGGCCAAGCCGATGCCGCTGTTGCCACCAGTCACAAGGGCGATTTTTCCTTCAAGCTTTTTCAATTTAGTCTCCTGTTCTAAGTGATAAATAGTTTCAGTTGGCCAATGGAAGGCCGACTCTGTTGCGGGTGACTGCACTGCTTTGGGCACGTGCAGTTTTTGCGTCTCTTGGTCCGGCTTCACGATAGAAGACGTTGAGGCCTTCAATCTCTGTATTGTGATATGTGATCATTGTCTCTCCAATCTTCTTCACTCTGCGGGCTGCTCTAGTGCACCGTTCATGCCAAGCATTGAGGACGCCGTAAGTCCTTGACTCACAGATGGAAGCACCTCACAGCAGCTTAGCTGGCGTTATGAAAACCCGTTGCTTCACGAAACCCCGTTGAGCTAATCACGAAATGTCGTTATCCTTGGAGCATGACCACTGAAGGGCTTTTCCTCGAAGAATCGGAAGATGATAAAGGCGCGCTTGACGACTTGATTGGCGAGAGTGCTGCCTGGCGCAAGGTCATGCAGCAGATCGCGCTTGTTGCTCCTTCGAAAGCGACCGTTTTGCTCACGGGCGAATCGGGAACCGGTAAAGAAGTTGTAGCGAAGGCTATTCACTTAGAGAGTTCAAGGCGCGACCGTCCTATTGTCAAAGTGAACTGCGCGGCCATCGCCCCGGAGCTTTTCGAGTCGGAGTTTTTCGGACACGCCAGGGGGGCGTTTACCGGAGCGCACAAAGAACGTGCGGGAAGATTCGGACTTGCCGACGGAGGCACGATCTTTTTGGATGAAGTCGGAGAGATTCCTCAGTCCCTGCAAGGCAAACTTCTGCGCGTTTTGCAGGAAGGTCAATACGAGCGCCTAGGTGAAGACCGAACTCGTAGTGTTGACGTACGCGTCATTGCGGCGACGAACCGCGATCTGAGTAGTGAAGTTGAAGCGGGCCGATTCAGGCAAGACTTATTTTACCGGCTAAGTGTTTTTCCGATACACATCGCGTCTTTGCGCGAGCGGCTCGAGGATGTACCGCTTTTGGCCAAGCACTTCCTGCGAAAAATGAATTGGCGTGATCGAGCCAATCAGCCGATGCAGTTGAGCGAAGAAAATGTGCGCGCTCTGCAAAGCTATCATTATCCGGGAAATGTTCGCGAGCTGGAAAATATCATTGAACGCGCCTCCATTCTGACGCATTGTTTTCTGCACGAGCTGGACGTGCAGCAGATTCTCGACGCGATGTTGCTGTCCGAACAAAGGAAACAGCTTAGCTCAGTTTCCGGAGGTAGGGCTGCCGGCACTCGTTCCCCGAGAATCATGACTTATGCCGAGATGAAGAGCTCGGAAAGCGAAAACGTGATCGCCGCTTTGCAATCTACAAACTACAGAATCTATGGTTCCGGCGGTGCGGCTGAGTTACTCGGAGTCAAACCCACTACACTCGCGTCGCGCATCAAGGCTCTGCGAATCCCGCTTCGCCCCACTTCGTGAAGCCAACGGTTCAGCGCCAGGCTATAAGTTGGCCTCGTGCGATGGAAGCATACTCGCAAGCAAACATCTTTCCAGTGCGGCCAAAGGCAGTGAGCACCTCATCGGCGATCATCAATGTGCCGTAGCGATCGCACAGCTCACGCACACCTTTCAGGAATTCGGGGGGCCAGACAATCATGCTGCCGGCTCCTTGCAGCATGGGCTCCACCAACACCGCAGCCACACTTTCCCCTGCTTCAGCCAAAAAAGTTACCTCAGAAACTTCGCTCGCGAACGTCAACCTTCTGCACGGTGAAGACGACGCGCATTGTGTCCGGCCGCCGATCGAGCGAGGCAGGAACAAACGCAGCGCTCTGTCGCAGGGCGATTTCAAAGTCGGTAAGCATTTGCCGATCGCGCGGCGCTTGCACAACATCAGCAAGCGATGCCGAGCCATTGCTGAAGACATCGGCAATCACAATCATGTCGTCTGCGTACTGATTGGTATTGGCGCGCGGATTAGCATATGAACTTGTGAGCGCCGCGAGCGCACCCCCCGGATTCAAGCTGGGTGATTGCTCGGCAAACGGCGCGCGACGATTCGAAAAATCTTCGGAACTGACCGGCTGATTCAAGTCGAGGCCCGGGCTCGCGCGAAAAACAAGTACCGTGCTTAATTGTCTGGATGCTTGCTGCAGCGCCATGAAGTGTGGGCTCAGCGCGACGAACACGGCGGCGAAAAGAACCACGGACGCAAAGGAACCAACACCATAAGGCATCAAACGTGGCTCGAGCCACAAAGTCAGCCGCTCGGTTAACGATCGTTCGGGCGATTGCCGTCGCGCCGCCGCTTCTATTAGTAAGGCAGCGTTGATCGATGCCGCTAGATTGGCAGGCGGAACGGGCCGCGCAAGCTGACGCAGGTTGCGGCTGGTGGCGCGAGTTTCCGCCACATGCGCGCGGCAAACGGGACAATGGTCGAGATGTTCATCAACAGTGGCGCGCAGAGCTGGCGGCAAAACGTCATCTATAAACTGTGAAAGCAGTTGTGTGGTTTCTTCGCAACTCATAGCAAAACTCAATGGTCAGAAGGCCGCCGTCGGCAGTCGGTCAGGACGGCGTGATGGTTTACCGTCAGAAAGCTAACCTGCGGCTCAGACCTCTCGGCTTTTCCTTCGAATGGCCGACCGACCCCGGCTGCTTCGTTCGTTAAAAGAAGCAACTCCGAACAGTTCCAGGCAAAGAGTAATTTGTTGACTCTGAGCGACGCTTTCAACGGGTGTTGCTGGCCACGTTTCAAATTCGCTTTCATCTTCGACCTACTCTCCGTCTGGCCCTGCCGTTTTCTCACTTCGACCCATTTGGCACCGAGTTTGATGTGAGCCGGGGCGGGTCGGCCATCCGCTGAGAATTTCAAAATTTTACAAAGATCCTTCTAACTTACGCCGGATGCGAGGCGTCGATGCTGCGCGGCGGGTAGAAATGCTCGAAGCGCAGCGCCGTCACGCCGAGGTGATAGC
>DATGYM010000359.1:0-2507 GCA_035297925.1 Pyrinomonadaceae bacterium
CGTGCATGGAGTTACGGTTTCATACATCCGCACCGACGTGCCGCCGGGAATCAAAAAACCTTCGGATTTTGTCAAGGCGCAGAAATTTCGCGCCGCAGGGTTGGGCGTCAGCAGTTCGAAGGATGTGCGTTTCCGGCTCTCGTTCGACCTGCTTGGGCTTAAGTACGATTACGTGACCGGCTACAACAACAGCTCCGACGCGCGGCTCGCGGTGCAGCGCAACGAAGCCCAGTATCACGATGAAACCCTGCCAAGCTACCGCTCCCAAGTCGAGCCACAGATGGTTAAGACCGGCATGGTGACGCCCATCTATTACACGGATCTAGTGGCGCCGAGCGGCGAAATTTTGGCGAGCCGCGATGTTCCGGAGCTTCAACCCTTTACGTATTACTACAAGGAAATGTTCGGCAAGCTACCGTCGGGGATCAAATATGAAGCCCTAAAAGCGGCCAACATGTCGAGTACGAATATGACCCGCATGGTTTTAATGCCGCCCAAGGTGCCGCCGGAAACGATTGCGATTTTACGCAAGGCCTTCGATGGACTCTCACGGGACCAAGACTTTCTCCAGGAGGCCGTCTCAGCGATGCGCTTTCAACCACGCTTCGAAGTTGGTGAAGCCGGCGAGAAATTATTCAAGCAAGCTTCGGCGGTCTCGCCGGACGTGGTGAATTTCCTGCGCAAGTACATCGACGAGGCGAATAGGTAGTCGACAAACCACGATACATCGATAAAAAACGAAGGCCCGAGGGATTCTCCAACGGGCCTTCGTTACAAACTTTCTACATACCTGTTGCTCAGCGAACCGGCAGTGGCAAACCTCCTACCGTCAACTCCTGGTCCATGCAGGAAATTTTGCCGATCTTGGGTCCTGCGGGACTGACTTGGCCGCCTGTGTTCGGGAAATTGTCGCGTCGATTGCCATCAGATTGCGCGGTGCAGAAAACCTTTCCGGTAAGGAACGGACTGGTTGGAAATTCAAGAATGTGCCTGTTTCCCCTTGCTGTATCGGCAGAATCTCTCAAACCGGCCGAGTTCACCGGATTGCGGAACACTTCAAACACTCTTCTATCTTCCGTAACCAGTGCCACCGCATTTCGCTCGTTTGCGTCCACCCAGATGTTCCCCTCCAGATCGAGGGCGATGCCATCGCCTCCCACGAGAATGGGATGAGCGACGAACACATTGCTCAAGCAGAGCGTATTAGGCGTGAACGTGCTATCGCAGCCGGTTGGGCTCTTAACTTCGCCGCGCCGGTTGAATTCGATCTTCCAAAGCGCTCCGCGCGCGGTATCTATGTTGAAAAGGTCACCATCCTTGTTGAAGGCCAGGCCATTGGCCACTAGGTCCTGGGTATTTCCTCCCGCAGCTGTGTGAGGAAATGTGTTTGCCGAGCGGCCTACGCCCTGGGTTGGCTGGTTAGCCGTAGGTACTGTGCTTATCTGTCCGCCTAAAGCAGTCCCGTTTCGCATCGGCTGGATGCGAAACACTTCTTCGCATCCCTGATAAGGATTTATTGCGGCTTCACAGATGCCGCCCTGAGGTGCAATCTTCCAAACTCTTCCTTGGCCCGTGGTTCCGTCACCTGTCCAGAGGTTTCCATCGTGATCAAAGGCTAGACCATTGGTTCCCGGAACTCCCGAAGCAAAAACGGTAGCATCAGGTGGACTGTCGGCATTTGGTTTAAACGTATAAATTCTCCCCGCACCTCCGTCGGCCACGTAAAGGTTACCACTAGCATCGAACGTGATGCCTGAAAATCCGCACGTGCCGGACGGAGTCGCCGCCGCAGGCACGTTTCCAACCACTTTTACCGATTGGTTGTGCAGATTAATTTGCCAAATCGGGCAAGGGGCGGTGCCCGATCCGCCAGTGTATAAGTTGCGCACGCCGTCGCCGGTCAATCCTTCGATGGCACGCGGCAAAGTAACAAGGGTCGTAAAAGTCGCATGCCTTGGGAACTGAGTCGGCGGATCTGCCCAAGCGAAAACCGAAGTGAGGGAAAATACAAACGCGGCAAACAACGACACGGCGTATTTTCTTTTCATGGTTGAACCTCCTCGGATGTGATTCGCGTTTCTACTAAGTCGCCCCGCTTTGGTCAACCAATCTCATGACCCGCTACCGTTCAGTGTTGTCCTACGAAAAGCGTTGCAGCGCAATGTATGTTGCAGCGCAACGTATACGGATTATCTACCTCGATGTTCGTCATGTTCTCGGTGATGATCATTTCCGTTGACCACTCTAATCTGACCGCGAATCTCGCCACTGGGAAACTTGAGTGAATGCACATTAGCATATGCCAAACCAGCGCGAATTGCTTTGACGATTTCGGCAAACTCTTCTGGAGTTCGAGTTGCTGCTGAACCGTCAATTCCTTGTGCAACAGGACCCGCTAAGTTCGCAAAGGTAAGACTTCCTTTCACTGAGGTCGGACCTTGAGCCGTTTGCGGGCACAAAGGCGCCAAGCCCGTAGGGTCAGAGGGATTCGCAGTTGGCGGGTTTAG
>DATGYM010000360.1:0-6096 GCA_035297925.1 Pyrinomonadaceae bacterium
TAAGCTCCACAATCCGGCTTTGTTGTTCATCGATTCGAGCCAGTCTCGCCAACGCCTCGTCCAGGGCTACGATGTCGAGATCCTGCGCCGGCTCTTTGAGATTCGCTTCGCTGAAAGAAACTCGAATATCAGAGCCGCCGCGTTTAGCGCGTTTCCGCGTGCGCGCATGATCGACCAGAATGCGCCTCATTAGTTGAGCCGCTATGCCGAAGAACTGCGCCCGATTCTGCCAGTGGACATTCTTTTGGTCCACGAGCCGCAGATACGCCTCGTGAATGAGCGCCGTAGTCTGCAGCGTATGTCCCATGCGCTCGCGGCGCAGGTAACGCTCGGCCTGATGGCGCAATTCGTTGTAAACCAGCGGCACTAACCTGTCTAACGCTTCCTTGTCACCATTGCTCCAACCGATAAGCAACTGGGTTACATTTTGTGGCGCTTCCTGCATGCACGTCTTCGATCAAACGGATGATTCCTATTGTACGACGAAGCACCAGAATCCGTTCGCCGCTCAACCACCTGGTAGTGTCCATTTCAGAGGTCTCGGTGACTCCGTGTGCTCTGTGAATCCGCGGTGATTAAACACCAAGCAAACACTCACCACCGAGACACGGAGCACACCGCAGACTCACAGAGAGTTCCAAAACTAGAAACTCGGGGCACACTCCCAATTATGAACGCGTCATAACAAAGGCTTTGGGCTCAAATTCCAGGATTTCGTTGTCCGTGAGCCCATTTGTCGCAAGCTGTCGCGTTAGTACATGAAGGCGGCAATAGGGCTGGCCTGAATTCGAGACCATAAGGAGGTCATATGAAAATACAGATTTTGAGAACCACCGCAATACTGGGCCTCTTCTTCATGCTGGCCATTGCGAGCGTTAACGCACAGACACCGAGCAGGATAGAAGTAAACATTCCTTTCGACTTTTCAGCCGGAAAGGCGACGCTGAAAGCCGGTGCCTACACAATCAAAAGAACCGCAGCAGACGTGCTCATTATTCACAGAGTTGACGGGAAAGCGAAAGCGCTGATTAATGCGCCGTTGACCGCCGGCTCGCGAGGAACGAGAGCGGGCGAAGGGCTGGTATTCAATAAGTATGGGGACCAATATTTCCTTTCGCAGGTTTGGCTAACTGTGGAGACGGGCCGGCAGTTATTCACGTCGGACGCGGAAGCAAAAGCCGCGCGTGAATACGAGCTCGCGCACAACAATGCGAAGCCTGAGCGCGTAGAGATTGTCATGCGCAGACAATAACCGGTTATCGATGACAGCGTTCGGCGATCCCGAACCTTCGCGACAGGCAACGAAGAGGCCACAGTGATGACGACAAAGCACAGAGGGCGGACCGGCGTGTCCGCCCTTAAGCTGTTTGTGGGCGACGCCCGCGGTGAGTATTCTGTGACCTCATGTCATCCGCCATGCAGCTATCTTTACGCCAAACCTTCATCAGGGTGTTGGCACTATTTGTCTTCTGTGGTGCCGTCGCGGCGCAGCAGTCGCATACCCTCACAGGGGATATCCAGGCGCACAAAAATTTCCACTCGAATGTCTTGGGTAACGATCGCGATGTACTTGTCTACCTTCCGCCGGGCTATGACGCATCGAAAGGCAGGCGCTACTCCGTTCTCTATATGCAAGACGGACAGAATTTATTCGATGGCGCAACTTCTTTTATTCCCGGGCAGGAATGGCGGGTTGATGAAACAGCGCAGAGGTTGATCGGCGCTGGGAAGATCGAACCGCTGATCATCGTCGGGATATACAATACAAAGGATCGCATCAACGAGTACACCGCTGCCCAGGATGCCAAGTACGAAATGGGCGGCAAAGCGGATTTATATGGGCGCATGTTGGTGGAGGAATTGAAGCCTTTCATTGACGGCCGCTACCGCACAAAAAAAGATGCGCAGCACACGGGGCTGGCAGGCTCGTCACTCGGTGGATTGGTTTCGCTCTATGTGGCGTTGAAATATCCAAATGTATTCGGTCGGGCTGCGGTGGTGTCGCCTTCAGTATGGTTCGCCAACAAACAAATCGTGCATTACGTTGAGGCCTTGCCCAAACAGAGAAAACCTCACGTCTGGATGGATATCGGAACGAAAGAAGGACAGACTGCCGAGGAAGCGCAACAGGCAGTTATTGATACGAGGTTGTTAAGAGACACGCTGGCAAGGAAAGGGTGGCAGATCGGGAAAGATCTCAAGTACCTGGAAGCCGAAGGGGCTGCACATAACGAAACAGCCTGGGCTGCGCGTCTTGAGTTGGTCCTCACGTTCCTTTTTCCTCGAAAGATGTAAGATAATCCGAGCCGCTGGATGTAATCTGTCTACTACGACGTTCGTCTGATTCTTCAGGAGGAGACCATTATGAAGAGCTGGAGAAGAAACTTGCTAGCGGCTTTTGGGGTCATAGCTATTTCGTGTTCGCTGACACTAATAGCCGCAGCTCAGCAAAGCGCCGTTGTCCTGACCGGGGCAGAATTGACAAGAGTCGTGCCACCCGGATTTTATTTTCAGGGCCTCACCGCAGCCACGCAGATGCGCAATTCGGTGGCGGTACGCTTCGGGGCCAATCGCTACGTTATCGCCGGGATGGTTGACACCACGGGCTATGCAGCCGACCTGCGTGCGAAGTATGAAGGATTTTTAATTACCGATTCACCGATTACGATCAACGGTTCCGACCTGGGGGTGGGCGCCTACGGTTTTGGTTTCAGTAATGATGGTAAGTTAAATATTCTCGATCTCGCCGGCAACGAAGTCCTGTCGCTCTCGACCACGAAAGATAACCAGTTGAAACGCCCGCGTCCATTGATGATGATGCGGTCGGGAACTGATATCCGTCTCTACAGCGGGAAGGACTATGCGGTAGTAGCGGCGAAGTAATGGCTCTAATCCGGATGCGCATTTCGGTTCTCGCTTGTCAATCGCCACAGAGTCACAGAGCAACACGGAGTGCGCAACCAGAAAACTCAAATCGGACACCACCCCGTCACTTTGTTGCGTTGACACCTATGAGATGGCCGCGTATTTTCGGTCAAGTTCAAAGGATAAGGTATCGACTTCGCGTTGGCTGAAAGGTTTCCGATCTCTCCATTCAAAACAGGACTTTACGTTCTCTAAAAGTCATCGAGTGAAAATGCCTGTGAAAAAGTTTCATCCGGTTGTGTCGCTACTGTTCCCTGTCATGCTTTTCCTGTCGGCGTCCCTCTCGGGCGCGGCTCTTGTTTTTGCCCAAACTCCTCAAAAGAGACCAGAACCTCAGGGCGGAGTTGCGACCGGGACGCCGGTTAACTATTCGTCACGGCGGACGGTCGGAATTACGGATGCGAAAGCGGCAGTCGTATTCGAAGACGTGACCGACAAAACGGCGCTGGCAAACTTCAGGCATCGCTCCGGCAGCCCACAGAAAAATTACATTTTTGAGACCACCTCAGGAGGGGTAGCAATCTTCGACTATGATGGAGACGGCCTGCCAGATATCTACCTGGTTAACGGTTCGACTATGGCGGCGCTCGAAGGAAGGGAAAAGGCCCCACACGCCGCGCTCTATCGCAATCTGGGGAACTGGAAGTTTGAAGATGTCACTGACAAGGCGGGCGTCGCCAACGATCGCTGGGGTTGCGGAGTGGCCGTGGGCGACTATGACAACGACGGGCGCCCCGATATGTACGTGACCAATTTCGGCACCTCTCGTCTTTATCATAACAATGGTAACGGGACGTTTACGGACGTTGCCGAAAAACTAGGCGTCGCACGCAAAGGTTGGAGCACGGGGCCGAGTTGGGGCGATTACGACGGTGACGGCAAGTTGGACCTATTCGTCCCGGGTTATGTCGACATCGATCTCGATAACTTACCGCCGAGTCCGAGTGAGGCGGGGAAGCCAGGCGGAGTTGGTCAGAATTTCTGCCAGTTTCGTGGCGTGAGTGTGATGTGCGGCCCACGCGGGCTGTCGGGAGAAAGCGATACCCTCTATCGTCAAAAAGCCGACGGCGGGTTTGAAGATGTAAGCGTGAAAGCCGGCGTAAATGATGCCCAAAAATATTACGGCTTTAGCTCAGCTTTCATTCATGCCGACGATGATAAGCTCATCGACTTAATCGTCGTTAACGACTCTACTCCGAAACAGCTCTACATTAATAAAGGAGACGGTACGTTTGAGGAGGTTGGCTATCCTTCGGGCGTAGCGCTGAATGAGAATGGACGTGAGCAGGCGGGCATGGGCCTGGCCATCGGCGACTACGACAACGATGGCCGAGTTGATTTTCACATCACGAATTTTTCCGACGACTCCAATGTTCTCTATCACAACGATGGTGAAGGAAACTTTACCGACGTAACGTTTCAGGCAGGCCTTGGTGAAACAACCATCCCGTTTCTTGGTTGGGGCACGAGCTTTATCGACTACGATAACGACGCGTGGTTGGATCTGTTTGTAGTAAATGGACACGTTTACCCGGCGGTTGACGCCAACCAATGGGGCACCAGTTTCGCGGAGCAGCCGTTGCTGTTTCATAATCTCAGGAATGGAAAATTCGAACGCGTGGCGGCCGCGCCCGCCAGTGGTTTAGCTTCTGCCTGGCCCAGCCGTGGCTTGGCCGTTGGTGATCTCGACGGCGACGGCCGGCTGGATTTGGTGATAAATAACATGGACGCGAAGCCGTCAGTCCTGCGAAACGTTGCTGCCGCGCCCGGCCACTGGTTAAATCTCCGGCTGGCGGGAAAGCCTGAAAAGAATTGTCCCCGGGATGCGATTGGCAGTATTGCCTACTTGACGGTTGGTAAGATCCGGCAGAGGCTGGATGTGGTCAGCGGCGCGGTGTATTGTTCTCAAAACGACATGACGCTGCACTTTGGGCTGGGCGCCGCGACCAAAGTTGACAAGCTCGAGATCCAGTGGGCGAACGGAGATCTTGAAACATTTGAAGTTCCCGCAATTGATAAAACGATGGATATCATGCAGGGTAAGGGAACGGGAAAATAAACTGCGCACGGCACGAATAAGGAACAGCAGCTCTCTCCCGACTGGAGCTTTTGAACTTTGCGACGACTGGATTTAAGAAAGACTCAGGCGGCCCGCCTCAATACGATCCGCGATATTAATCGGCAGATTGTGCTGAATTATATTCGCGAACGAGAACCTATTTCACGAGCCGAGATTGCTCGCGAAACGGATTTGCAGCGCTCCACAATTTCGGCGATCGTCGAGGCATTAACGGCCGAAGGCCTGGTCGAAGAAGTAGGCGAAGGCGAATCGACGGGCGGTCGCAGGCCGACCATGCTACGACTGCGAACGAAAGAAGCAATAGCTATCGGCGTGGCTATCACGCCGACTTGTACGACAGTTGCGACCAGCGACCTGGCTGGTCGCATTGTCGAGCAGAAAGAGTTTCCAACAGATCCCGATCCGGATAAGACCCTCTATGAGGTGATTGCCCTCGTCCGCGAATTCTCCGTCAAAAACAAAGGATCGATTGAAGCGGTCGGGGTCAGTCTCCCCGGCCTGGTAGACCCCTCAACCGGTACGGCTGTTTACGTTCCTTATTTCAAGTGGCGCGATCTTCCGATCGCCAAGACGATCTCCACAGCTTTTGGATTGCCGGTAATCATCGATAACGATGCCAATGCGGTCGCGCTTGCTGAACTCTGGTTTGGCCGGCCTGAAGTGAGCGATGCCCGGGACTTTATCCTGGTACTCGTAGCTGAAGGCGTCGGCACCGGTATCATCTTTGATGGCCAGGTCTATCGCGGGCAGCGTGGCGCGGCGGGTGAATTCGGTCACATGGTGATCGGCACGCACGCTCCGGTTGCGTGCTCATGCGGCAACCGCGATTGCTGGGAAGCTTTCTCGTCGGAACGCGCTGCAATGGCCCGTTACGCGAAACTGGCCGGAAAAAATATAGCTGCTCCGTTCGGTTTTCGAGAATTAGTTGACGCAGCGTTGTGGGGGGAAGCCGACGCGAAAGCGGCATTGGTCGATACGGCACTTTGCCTTGGCGTCGGGATTTCAAATCTGGTGGTGGGCTTCAGTCCGGAGGCTGTTGTCGTCGGTGGAGAAATAGCTCGCGCGTGGCCGCTGGTTGAAAATGCCTTGAA
>DATGYM010000361.1:0-1600 GCA_035297925.1 Pyrinomonadaceae bacterium
CTTCACTAGACGGTATCGAACAGCACCCGGTAGTTCACGTCGCCTACGAGGATGCCGAAGCCTATGCCCGCTGGGCCGGCAAAGAGCTGCCCACCGAAGCTGAGTGGGAGTTCGCCGCGCGCGGCGGACTCGACGGCAAGAAATTCACCTGGGGCGATGAGCATTTTCCCGGCGGCAAAGCGATGGCCAACAGTTGGCAGGGAGAGTTTCCTTGGCAGAATCTGCTCGTCGACGGCTACGAGGGAACGTCGCCGGTGGGCTCGTTCCCGCCAAACGGTTACGGGCTTTACGACATGGCCGGCAACGTGTGGGAATGGACCTGCGATTGGTTTGTGCCGCGGCGCGCCGACGAAGTCGTCAAACCCTGTTGCGGCCCTGCAGTCAATCCGCGCATTCAATCGCCGGATAAAAGCTACGATCCGGCACAACCGCAATTTCGCATTCCGCGCAAAGTCGTCAAGGGCGGTTCGCACTTATGCGCGCCCAACTATTGTTTGCGTTATCGCCCCGCGGCGCGCCAGCCGCAGATGATCGACACCGGCATGAGTCACATCGGCATACGCTGCATCATCCGGAAGTAGAAGCGTACAAACGTAAAAGAGTGAACGAGTCAAAGGGTGGACAAAGTACAAGAGTGCAAAAGTAAAAGAGTCGGAAATGGTGAATAGCGGAGAAGCGGAGAAAGGCGCGAGGAGGTTTGAAGAGCTGTGGGTTTGGCAGCAGGCGCGGGAGTTGGTGAAAGAGATCTATGCGGATTTCAAATCCGGTCCTGGATCAAAAGATTTCGGCTTTCGCGATCAACTTCAGAGAGCGGGAGTTTCGGTTATGAATAACATCGCCGAGGGATTTGAGCGATCCACCGATACCGAATTCGCCCGCTTTCTTGACGTGGCGAGAAGCTCCTATGGAGAAGTGCGGAGCATGTACTACGCTGCGGAAGACCTGGGCTACGTCAATTCTGAAGTCGCCAACGCGAGGCGGTCGAAAGCTCGGCAGATTTCCGCCGGCATTGCTTCGCTTGCTTCACACCTTCGCAAGGACACGTGATCATCATGCGACTACTCATCAACTCTTGTACTCTGCAACTTGCGACTTGAATATTCTTTTACTTTTCCACCTCGACATTTGTACGCTTATACTTTTGTACTCCGGCAAGGGAGTTCCTTCCTGTTTAACGAAAGCGAATAAACGATGCGCATTCTGATCGAATACTCGGCTCAAGTGATTGAGATGTTTGCGGCAGCAATCATCATGATCGCCATTGTGCATGGAACGATACGCTATCTCATTCGCGTCAACCAACAGATGAGTGACGCGTATCAGCGACTCAAGGCCCAGCTTGGCAAGGCGCTACTTTTAGGTCTCGAGTTTCTGGTCGCAGCCGACATTGTCAGGACCGTCGCTCTCGAACCGAACCTGCAAAATGTCGTCATACTGGGATTGCTCGTGATTATCCGAACGTTTCTCAGCTGGTCATTGGTGGTGGAGATCGAAGGACACTGGCCTGGAGAGGTGCCGAGGGGCGAGGAACAGAGAGTGTCGAGTGATGGGGGTCGAGTGTCAAAATCTCTTTGCCGTACCTGCCTTGTGTTGAACCCCC
>DATGYM010000362.1:0-3071 GCA_035297925.1 Pyrinomonadaceae bacterium
GTTTAGTTGCCTTTGAGGCCTTGCAACACTAGCGCGCGGATCTTGCGTAGTCGAACTCCCGGCTTTCGCCCATCCGTAAATTCTAAAGCAGCGGCTTCGAGCACGTGGCGGAGTGTGGGTGCTGCCTAACTGCGCGGCTCAATGTTCATTGAGCTACGACGCTTAATACCACCGAGCCCTTCGCCGATAGACCCGTCGAGCAACACGCCGACCGTGACCCCAATAGGTGCCATAATACGGACGCCCATAGCCGTAGCCAGAGTAACCTGGATACGAGCCATAACCGTAACTTGAGTAGCCGTAACCATACCCGTAACGGGGATACCCGTAGCCGTAACTATACCCGTAATGGGGATACCCGTAACCATAGCCGTAATGGGGATACCCGTAACCGTATCCCTGGCCGTGGCCGACGTAGATATTAACCTGCTGTGCGGATGCTTTCGAGGGTGCAAACATCATCAAGGCGAGAGCCACAGCGCTCACAAAGCCAGCCATTTTTTTCATTTCGAAGCTCCCTTCATAGAAGGTAACACTTTCGAAAACTCGGCGTTCCTTCAAGTAGTCGCATTATCTCAGTGGAGACTCAAATTGCGACAAATTCTAAGGGGGTGCGGCTCGTCGTCCAAGCGGAACGTATCAACATCATTATCACCCGCTTTAGAACCGTTACTCCTGCGCGAGAAGCATCGTCAGCGAGTTGCTGAAAGGGTGTTGTCGCATTAAGTCAGACTGAGCCGAATTTGCCGACAGTCGCCAATGTTGACGCAAGGGATTTCAAATACTTAGCCTGTTGGTTGAATCGTCCAAATTGGGCCAATTTCACTTAATGTTCAACGCCCTTGAGCGCTTTTTGGGCAGATTGGAGCCATTATGAAAGTTGCTGAGATTTTGCGGATCAAAGGTTCGTTCGTGAAAACAGTGCCACCACACGAAACAGCGCTTCTCGCCTCAGGACATCTACGTGCTGAGCAGATTGGTGCTCTGGTCGTGAGCACCGACGGCAACTCGATCGATGGGATTATTTCGGAACGCGATCTCGCTTATGGCCTTGCGACTCACTGCGAGAGATTGCCGACGATCCGCATTTCCGAGCTAATGACCAGGGCCGTCATTGTCTGCTCCCCTGAGGACAGCGTGACCGACGTGATGAAGCTGATGACCCAGCACCGCACTCGCCATGTGCCCGTCAAAGATCGCGACCGACTCGTCGGGATTATCAGTATCGGCGATGTTCTCAAGCACCGTCTTGGAGAGCTGCAAGAAGAAGCAGACGTCCTTCGAGACTATGCCGTTGCTGCCCGGCGTTAGAGCTGTAAGCCAGCACGTGCGATGCGGGAGTAGGCTCTTCCGCAATGCCTGGGCACCCTGTATCCGGGAAATACCGATAGAGGCAGACGAAGATCGCCCGATCAAATGCGTTGGGCCGGACCCGCTTCGGCGACTGGCGGCGCAATATGTTGAGCTGATGGCGGAGAACAATCACCTCCGCTTCAGCCGCCCGCGCGACATAATACAATTGCGTAGCGCCCCGATCAGCAGCCTGAGGACCGCAACCATCGCCCGCGAGCATGCCCCGATTCTATAACTCAGGCGAATCCTCCCCGGATAAGGTTTTCGAAAGTGACAACGGACCATCCGGTTCCACTTCGGGACTCGAGACGCGGCCCATGCGGGCGGCATTGAAGGCACAGATCAACAAGACCGATCGCAACGATGCGCGCGGCATCGCGCAGATGATGCGAGCGGGGCTTTATCGTCCGGTGCATGTGAAGACATTGCGTAGCCAGAACTGCGCATGCTTTGACTCACCGCGCGATGAAGATCGCCAGGCGCCGCGGGCTGAAAAAGGCGATTGTGGTCTTGCGCGCGTCGATTGGCCGTGATCGTGCACCGCACGAACCGCGCTGAGGAAGCATGTTGGTCAGACGCCGCTCCCGGAGCTGACACGCTGCGTCTCAATCGGCCAGCAACGCTTCGCCGGGCGCGGCCGACCCGCTTCAGCCATTCGAGGCCTCGCCGTTGCGTGAAATGCGTAACGAGTTCCTCGCCCTGACGCTCGAACGCCCCTCCGATCCAGAGCGGCTTGGTTTGCTCGAACAAGGCGGGGCGCGCTGCTGCAATGTCAAAACGGGAATGTCGCGCATCCTGCTCCAGACGAGAGACGCCTAAACAGTCAACTACCAATGATGTCGGTAGTGATGGACATGTCGCCAGTGCCGGTAGTGGTGTCCATAATACCGATAGCGGGGATAATAACCGTACCCGTAGTATGACCGATAGTACCGATGGTTGTGCGCGCCGGAAGCCCCACTAACGGAAAGCACGGCATGCCGACAGCAAAGGAACGTTCTCCTAGTCTACAAAACACCTTCCTTGCGCAAGTGCGCGAGCAAAAGATGCCGCTGACGATATTCCTGATAAATGGCGTGAAGCTTCAGGGCGTCATCACCTCGTTCGACGGCTTTACTGTGACCCTTGTCAGGGACGATTTTTCGTAACTCGTCTACAAGCACGCGATCTCGACCATCATGCCTGTCGGTTCGCTCAAAATGTATGAGGTCTGACGTTGCCGCGAAGGCGGGAGAGGGCGGCTGGATTGCGCGGGCAGCCCTCGCTTCCGCAACGTGCCCCTACAGCCAGGGTAGAGTTGCCCCGCGTTGACGTTATGATTAGCAGCGGGTAGCTCGCGTAAACAGGCAGACCGCACCTCGGTTTGTAGGCTCTCGAGCTCATCGAGAAATCCCACCATAGGCCGCGGTCATAGGCAAAAAAACGGCCCGCAGTACGGGCCGTCAAGGAGGCTTTGATGCAACCTGCAAATTACACCCTCACCCCGCCTCACTGCAACCAACTTCCCTTGCAATAAATGAGAAAGGGACCGAAGCGGGTCCCCTTCTTTGCAATCTCAATCTTAGTCTGCTGATTATGCTTTGGGGGCCTTCTGAGCCTTCCAGGCTTGCTTGCACTCGCGCCTGTAGGCGTGGCGGGCCTTCCTATCCGTCGGGAATTCGAGCTTGGCCGCGTCCTTACAGGTGAGTGTTGCTGCCGCCTGCGACGGGACGCCGCCG
>DATGYM010000363.1:0-23308 GCA_035297925.1 Pyrinomonadaceae bacterium
CAACTTGCCCCAGACGCCGGACTGGCGGAGCCGGGTGAGGTTGGGCAGGCGATCGGCGAACCGGAGACCGGTTCCCGTTTACGCGTTCAGGGAGAAGGCGAGTCTGGGACGCAGGGTGGGCCCGCCGGCGATTTGTATGTCGTAATCCATCTTGCCGAGCATGAAAGGTTTGAGCGCCAAGGCAGTAATCTATACGCGTCACAGCCGCTGACATTTGCCCAGGCTGCATTGGGCGCGGACGTCTTTGTGATCACACTTGACGGTGAAGAGAAAATAAAAATTCCGGCCGGCACGCAAACGGGTACCATCTTTCGCATAAAGGGCAAAGGGATGCCGGTTTTGGGTGGGCGCGGTCGTGGCGATCTCTTCGTATCTACAAGCGTCGTCACGCCAACTTCACTGACGCGCGAACAGCGGAAACTACTCGAACAACTGGCTGTGGTTGAAAATAAGGATTTGGAAGACAAAGGTCTGGTCGACAAAGTTCGCGACATCTTTGGTTGAAAGGCGGTGGAGGGTCGCGCTGCCGAGTTTGCGACGATTTCCCGTTGCAGCTGGACGTTTGTTCGACCTTATAACCAAAGCGCGGCGACAAGTCGCAGCCGGTCCTATGCGTCGACAGGTCGCCGCACTCCAAATCGCTGGCAAATTGGAGCATAAAATGAAGTATTCCCCCCTTCTTCGCTTGCATCTCCTCCTCTTCTTCATTCTGCTGTTTTCAATTTCCTTTTCCGCTCGGGCCCAGGAGAGCCTGGAGCGCTGGAAGGATTTCGACTTTGCAAAGGCTGTCCTCAAACCCGCCGATGTTGCCAACCTTCCGCTCGAAGATCTGACCTTGATGCGCGGCATTGTGTTCGGACGCCAC
The DNA here is from genome assembly GCA_035297925.1 of Pyrinomonadaceae bacterium. GTDB lineage: Bacteria > Acidobacteriota > Blastocatellia > Pyrinomonadales > Pyrinomonadaceae > PSRF01. Next base: position 866 of record DATGYM010000363.1, read on the forward strand.
GGACGCGTCTTTAAGGACGCAACCATCCGTACATACCTCCAGGCGCAGGATTGGTATAAAGCAAACCCCGACTTTCAAAACTCAATGCTGAATGCGACTGAGAATCGTAATCTTGATCTCATTCGCGATGCTGAGGCGGGCAAACACGAGACGGTGCAACCTGGGGACATGCGTTACTGGCGTACGCGTCCGCTCACCGCCAGGAAACTCGGAAAGCACAGCGGGGCGGAATGGCTGGTCCTGCGTTCGGAAGTTGAAGCAATTCACGGCAAGCGTTTCGAAAGCGATCCCTGGCTGCAGCAGTATTTTGACGAACGCTATTGGTATAAGCCTGCCGACCGCTACGACCCGAAACAGCTTTCGCCGATCGAGTTGAAAAACCTCGAGGCGATTAGCCTGGCGCAGAAGAAGTCGCGCAAGATCGCGCTCGCGCCGGGCGATATGGAGTTGTTTGAAAACAAACTGATTGCGGAATCGATGCTGCGCGGCTTGAGCCTTTATGAGTTACGGCTGTTGCGCAATGAGATTTACGCGCGGCACGGACGGCAGTTTCAGGCGGCGTGGCTGTCGCAATACTTTTTCAGCCAACCGTGGTATCAGCCTGATGATAACTTTAAAGACGAGCAAGTGTCGGGTACCGACAAACAGAACGTAGATACGATCGTCGCCTATGAAAATAAATTACACGACGATCTGAATCGCAAGCCCATCACACGCAATTTGTTGGCAGGTTTATTTGTTGAAGACGCGAGCCAGATGCGCCAGGAAATCTACGCCCGCCGAGGGAAAGTCTTTAAAGAGCCCTGGCTGCAAAAATATTTCTCAAGCTTCGCCTGGTACAAGCCCGACCCTGAATATAGTGACGCAAAGCTAACCGCCATAGAGAAAGGCAATATAGCAGCGATTGCTGCTTATGAGAAAAAGGCGGTGAGCGCGATGAGCGTCATCGAGGGTTGATAAGGCTGACCCGGGTCTCGCGTGACGAGACCAAAGACAGTAAGCGGTAAGCAGTAAGCAGTAAGCGGTAAGCAGTGAGCGGTGAGCGGTAGCAGTCGGCAGTGGGCAGAAGTAAGGAGGCGAACGCATTAAACGGTGGTCGCCTCTTTTTGCGTCCCGGAAGAGCTCACAAACGATAACGGACTTTCGCTTTCCGCAGCGCGTCCTCTTCGTTATCGATGTTTTGCAGACGCAGCATGACGTCTGCGTTCAGGTCAAATCCCGCGCGCTCGCCTGCCAGTAGTTTCACTGTCCCTGCCGCCGCAATCATTGCCGCGTTATCTGTCGAGAGGTGCGGGGAAGGGAAATAAACAGGAATTCCCAGACGCTGGGCCGCTTCCGCACATGCTGCTCGCAAAGCGCCGTTGCAAGCGACGCCGCCGGCCACAATCAACGTCTGTGGTCCGTAATCAGCGGCGAGACGCTCTGTAGTGCTTACCAAAGAACGCACCACCACACTCTGAAAGCTGGCAGCGAGATCCTTGATCGCCTGCGAAGGCTCGTCTCCGTTCGTTACCGGTTCCAGACGAGTTTCGCGCACATGACGGGTGACGGCGGTTTTCAAGCCGCTAAAGCTGAAGTCGTGTGAGCCGTCGCCCATACGCGGGAGCGAAAACTTTACCGCCTTTGGATTTCCCTGACGCGCGAGTTTTTCGATGACCGGGCCACCGGGGTAACCGAGTCCCATCATCTTTGCCACCTTGTCAAACGCTTCACCGGCCGCATCGTCTCGGGTACGTGCAAGGACTTTGTATTTGCCTGGTGTGGGAACGAAAAACAGATTGCTGTGCCCGCCCGACACGATCAATGCCAGAGCAGGATACTCAACCGGCGGATTGCCAAAGGCCACGGAATAGACATGTCCCTCGATATGGTTAACGCCCACCAGCGGCTTGTCTAACGCAAAAGCCATTGCTTTGGCGTATGACACGCCGACCAGCAACGAACCAACCAGCCCAGGTCCCACGGTGACGGCTATGCCATCCACATCGCACGGCTCTACGCTGGCGCGGGCGAAAGCCTCTGCTACGATAGGAACTATCTTGTCGAGATGCTCGCGCGAGGCCAGTTCCGGCACGACGCCGCCAAATTGCTTGTGCGTTTCTATCTGCGACGCGATAACGGACGAAACGATCTCGCGACCATCGCGTACGATCGCCGCCGCGGTTTCATCGCAGGAAGTTTCAATTCCCAATACGAGCATGAAGGGATTCTAGCAATTGATGGAGTGAGTGGAAAATCGGGCTGAATGGGAAGCAAATCCTCTGTGCAAACTCTGTGTCTCAGTAGTGAATGATTTCCGCGAAAACATTTCACCACTGAGACATTGAGGACGCAGCGGAAGCACAGAGGCAAGTCAGCTCATCACCGAACGGAAGGCCGAAACAAAAGTGTCCATCTGTGGTCTTGTGCCAATGGTCACGCGCATAAAGTTTGGCAGCGCCGGAAAAACCCGACCCACCTGCACGTTGCGCTCGCGCAGCGCCGCAATGACCGGCTTTACCTCGCGACGGAGATCAATCATTAAAAAGTTTGCTTGAGACGGAATATACTTGAAGCCTGACCTGTCCAGTTCCGAATAGATAAACTTTTTTACCTCGCTATTGCGGCGGCGGCCCTCCGCGACTTGTGCCCCATCCTGAAGACTCGCGTTTGCCGCCACCAGGGCCATGATATTTACGCTGTCCCACGTTTGTTGCGAGCGCATGCGCTGAATCAACTCCGGCTGCGCGACACAGTAGCCGCAACGCAACCCTGCCATGCCATAAACTTTGGAAAAAGTTCGCGCCACGATCAGGTTTGGATGTTGTTTCAACAGGGGTATCGCGCTTTCATAGTCATTTGTTTCGACGTAGTGATGATACGCCTCGTCGATAAGCACAACTGTTTGGACCGGTACTTTTTCGAGAAAGGCGCGAATTTGATCTTTCGGCGTGATGCTCGCCGTCGGGTTATTTGGATTGCAGAGGTAAACCAGTCCCGCGGCGTTGGTCGTACCCAGCATGCGATTTAGATCGTGAGCATAGTCGGGAGTTAGATCAATCTTCACTACTTCAGCTTGCGCCGTGCGGGCATGGGCCAGAATCGCTTCGAAAGTTGGATTAGAGACGACCACCTTCCTGCCGGAACCCGTGAAAGCCGCCGCAGCGATTTTTATTATTTCACCCGACCCATTACCGAGCAGAATTTTTTCAGAGGCTACGCCGTGCAACTTTGCCAGCGCCTCGACGAGGGCTTGTTCATGGTCATCGGGATAGCGCCAGGCAAGATCGAACGCCTCAGTCATCGCTTTGAGCGCCATTGGCGAAGGGCCGTAGGGATTCTCATTCGAACTGAGACGAACTACGGCAGTGCCGCGCTCAGCTTTCAAAAGGCGCAGGGATGGCGCTGACGCCGAGAGTGCCGGCCGCAACGCGGCATAGGCAGCGGTGGTTCCCAGTATCTTCGCGAATCCACGACGGGAGATTGAGGTGTTCATGGTGTGCTCCTTCATTCGCTCGCCAGGGACTGCGTTGCGTGCGAAATCAATTAGCCAGGTTTGTAGAAGCTCAGTGCAGAATCGCCCTGTTTCAATATGCGGCTGCGAATTATACTCCCCAACTCCTCGGGCAACTGATTTTTATTATCGTGTTCAACAATCAACTGACCGTTTTCGGCAAGTAGTGTGCGCGAATGCGTGCCGAACGTTTTGAGAACTGGCAAGTAGTCGTCAGCGTAAGGGGGATCAAAGAAAATAATGTCCCATGGCTTGCCGCTATCTGGCTGCTTCGAGATGAAACGTCGCAAGTAGTTCTCCGCTTCTGCCTGAACAACTTCGCTTTCGTGGCGCTCAATGCGGCACAGATCAAGGTTTGACTTGATCAGCTCGCACATCTTTCGCGAGCGATCCGCAAAAGTGACGTGCCGCGCGCCGCGTGAAAGCGCCTCAATTCCAACTGCGCCCGAACCGGCGCAGAGATCGAGAAAACGCACGCCTTCGATTCGCGGCGCCAGCACGTTGAAGAGAGTTTCACGAAGACGGTCGGAAGTGGGCCGCACTTCCAGCGAGGGCGGGCTTTTCAGATTTCGGCCACGATATTTGCCGGCAATAATTCGCAAGAGTTACCTAAAGGAAATTGTCCGCAGCTTACGCCGATTAGACGGATTGCAGAAGACAAGAATTAATGGTGATAGTAGCCAAGCGTTCAGGGATTGGTCTTGGCCGTTTCAATCTGCGTAAGCTGCGGCTGTTAGATTCAGCCCACCGCCGCCAGACCTAAGCGCGCATTCGTCCTAACTCTTGCTATCAGTTTTGCCGTCTCCGGCGACTTCTCTCCTTTCGCCAGATAGAATTCCGCTTCTTTACGCGCGGTCTCTATGAATTGCTGATCGCGCACAATGTTGCCAATGCGGAACTCCGGCAGTCCTGACTGTTTGGTTCCTAACAGCTCGCCTGGCCCCCGTATCTCGAGATCCTTTTCTGCAATAATGAACCCGTCATTAGTTTTGGCCATGATGCCAAGGCGCTCCATGGCGACCGCGGTTTGCTTATCAGAGGTCAGCAGAATGCAGTAACTCTTTTCGGCGCCCCGACCCACGCGCCCCCGTAATTGGTGAAGTTGCGAGAGTCCAAATCGTTCGGCGTGCTCCACAATCATGACTGAGGCATTGGGCACATCCACGCCAACTTCTATCACTGTGGTCGAAACCAGTATTTGAATCTCGCCGGCGACAAAGCGTCGCATAACTTCTTCTTTATCCGCTGTCTTCATCTTGCCGTGGACAAGTCCGACGGTAAGCCTGGGAAATACCTTGTCGCGCAGATACTCATATCTCTGGGTGGCATCTTTCAAATCCATCTTTTCCGACTCTTCGACGAGCGGATAAACGACGTAGACCTGACGGCCGGCGGCGACTTCCCGCGCAATCAGTTGCTTAACCTCCGCCCTTTTTTCCTCTCCGAAAACGCGCGTTTCAATTGGCGTGCGTCCCGGTGGCATTTCATCAATCACGGAGACGTCCAGGTCGCCGTAAATTGTCATCGTCAATGAACGTGGAATGGGAGTGGCCGTCATCACCAGGACGTCCGGGTTAAAGCCGCGCGCGCGCAATTCGGCGCGCTGCATAACTCCAAAGCGATGTTGTTCGTCAATTACCACCAGGCCCAGGTTCTTAAAGGAAACTGATTCCTGAATCATCGCGTGCGTGCCGATGCAGGCATCGATTTCACCTGCGGCAAGTTCGACCTGCAGCTTTCTTTTGTCAGCTGCCCGAAGCGATCCGGTTAACAGCTCGACGCGATAGGGCGACTTGGCCAGCAGTCGCTTGATATTTCGCGCGTGCTGTTCGGCAAGAATTTCAGTGGGCGCCATCAGCGCCGTCTGATACCCATTTTCCATGGTGGCCAGCATGGCGATGAGCGCTACGATCGTCTTGCCACTGCCGACGTCGCCCTGCAGCAGACGGTTCATCGGCGCGTCCGACCTCAAGTCTTTGAAGATTTCCTTTACAACGCGGCGCTGTGCGTCCGTTAACTTAAACGGCAAGACGGATCCAATTCTCAGCTTCGTCGCCTGGTCGAGTTTTATTTTGGTGCCCTTAACTTCTTTGATGCGCCAGCCCCGTTTCAAACTAATTCCCAGCGCCACCCAAAAGAAATCTTCGAAGATGAGGCGCAGATGCGCCGGACTTCGTGCCTGCTGGTACAGTTCGAGTGGCGTGTCTTCAGCAGGAAAATGAATCCGGCGCAATGCGGCCGAACGGCTCACAAGTTTCCGGCGGCGCAACAACTCACTAGGCAGCGTTTCCGGGATAGCAGAATCCGGAAGCAACTCCAAGACCGCGTGCATAATCTCGCGTACGCGTTTCGAACTAAACTCGCCGAGCTTGCGATAAACAGGCACGCGACGTCCGCTGTGAACGGCGCTCAGCGCCGGATCGCCGCTGTCGACCGTCTCCACCCCGACCTTTTCGTTTGGCGCACGGTTTGTTTCCGGTGACCCGTTCGTTGCTTCCATGTCCGCCGGAATCAACAGTCCGGAAAGCAGCTCAAGTTCGTCAGCGGGCTTATGCAGGTGCAGGGAGAAAGTTGCGCGGCGCTTGTCCCAATCCCATCTGCCAAAGGTAATGAACCGCGCCCCGCGTGAGAAACGTTTGGTGTAATAGTCGACAATGTCTTTTGCGTGCGCTCCTGAAATGAACCACCACACCACTACCGGGCGACCCGTCCTTGCTGGATCCGTAGCGGTGATTTCGAAGATAAAGAGATTGGAACGATAGGACCGCCGGTTTTTGACCTGGAAGGCTCCCGCGATTTTGACAATAAGTTCGAGCGAGGCCTCCATCCCTTCAGTCAGATCTCGTATGTGCGCCGGATTCGAGCGGTCTTCATAGCGCATGGGCAAATAGCTCAGCAGATCTTCTACCGTCGCGCTGCGATAGTCCTTCTTGCCTGCATTACTGGCGACTTCGAGAGCAAGTTTGTGAGCCAGGCTGGGACCAAAGCGGGCCAGCCCGTATTTGTACAGCTCTTCAACCGCAACATCGAGAGTCAGAGGAGTTGGCATTCGCTGGATCATAGCATGGCCCGGCGCAACGAATCGTTACCTCCTTTCCACACTTTAATCACTTGAGACAGCTAGCTATTTTGCATTACCTTGCTGCGGCTGCGAACTAATGCGCCCTTATGATAGTGATCTAATCAAATTGTCTGCGTCACCTCGGCGCGTTCTGCGACTCGGCGGTAGCGTTCTTGTATCGATACTCACCGCTGAGCCGCAGAGCACGCGGAGGTCACGCGGAGAAAAGCTGCAAATTAGGTCACTGTCAGTCGTAGCTGGCAACTGAGTTTTATTATCCTGCGAGGTTTGGAGACCAAACTATGACTGCTGAGAAAGAGTTTTCCGCAGAAACCCGCGAGCAACTGACGAAAGTTCGTACTGCGCTCCTGCGTCAACACAAAACCCTGCTTGATTTTGAGCGCGAGGGCTATGAGCGCGAGCGCGGCAAGATCGGAAACAGCTACCAGTTTCTACAATTGGTGATGAGCGATCCCTGGTTTGGGTGGCTGCGGCAGTTGTCGGAACTTATTGTTGAGATGGATGAGTTGCTGGCTGCCAAGGAGACACCCAACGAAGCCACAGCTGTGGCTTTGATTCGTCAGGCAACAATTCTACTCACTCCTTCAGAGTCAGGGACGGAGTTTCAAAAGATGTACTTCACAGCCATGCAGCAGTCGCCCGAGGTTGTGCTTGGACACTCTGACTTTGCGAACGTGCTGGGGCCGGCAAGATTATCGAAAGAGGTTCACTGAGGGAATCAGCAACAAATGAACACCGACAAGATGGATAGACTAGCTCAAACAAAGAAACGTGAGGACGGCTTTACTGCTGCACGGATCTCATTTTGTTTCCAGATCTATTTACCTGTAGATCGGTGGCTGGAAATCCTAGTTGGTCGTTGCTTCAGCCTTCGAGCAGTGCTGGTCAAAAGCCTGGATCAACTCACTGGCAACTTGTGACGCATCTTTACCTTCGATTTGGCGGCGTTCCATCATGTAAACGAGTGCGCCATCCTTCAGCAGCGCGATTGACGGTGAAGACGGTTCATATCCAGTGAAATAGCTGCGGGCTTTTTCAGTCGCTTCGATATCGGCGCCCGCGAACACAGTGCCGACCTTGTCCGGCCGCACATTGTGTTGCAGCGCGCGGGCAATTCCCGGCCGCGCTTTCCCCGCGGCGCAGCCGCAAATGGAATTAACCACAAGCATTACAGTACCTTTGCTGCCTTCGATGGTTTTTTGTACGTCTTCCGGGGTGCGCAATTCCTCGACACCGATCCTGGTGAGTTCCTCGCGCATCGGGCGGATCATCAACTCTGAATATGGCATTCGCTCGTTCTCCTCATGAATTCTTTCTACTGGTTATTATTGCACCAGAATTGTAACACGCCGGGACTGAAGCTGAGCGCCGCGCCCGCACCGCCCTATTCGACCGTGATCATTCCCTGCATTTGGCGAAATTTCCGATCACTGATACCGCGCACCATCATGAGGTGCTCAGCGCGACGAAACGGTCCGAATTGCTGGCGGTGCGCCACGATTCGCTCGGCGATAGTGTCGCCCACGCCGGGAAGAGTTTTCAGTTGCTGCGCTGAAGCAGTGTTGATGTTTATGACGGCTCCCGTTTGTGCCGTCGGCTGATTTGGGTTTGGCTTGTTGGAGAAACTTGCGGACCTGGAAGGCGTCACGCACCCTGAAGTGGTCAGCATTACGGCGACGACGAGGAGTGCACCGAGCCTGCCCCGCAGCTTTCCTGGCAGGGGATTTTGTTTCACGTATGCAAGTGAGTGCTTGTGAAGAGTTTGTGACTCTGCCGCTCGTGTGTGCACTGTGCTAAAAGTCTAATGATTTCAAAAGTTCGTATGTTTTATGACGAGTTGTCCACAGATTTTTCCACAGCCAAGGTGGAAATTGTTGCGAAGACTTTGCGAGGAAGAGGTTAGCCGTCCCAATCGAACATCGGCTTAACCTGGTTTCATACTACTTCGCCGGTTTCGTCCCACTGCGCAATCATTTCATAAGCGCGTCCTAACACTGGTCGTGGCCGGGAACCGTCCGCCTGACCTATCAGTCCTTCGCGTTCCATGATGTCGAGAATCGCAGCGGCGCGCCCGTAGCCAATTCGCAACCGGCGTTGCAAGACAGAAGTAGACGCTCGTTTCATTTCCACACAAATGCGCAGTGCCTCTTCAAAAAGTTCGTCATGCTCGCCGTCGCTTTCCTCAAGACCAAGCGCTTCCTCCTCCGACTGAGTAATCGTTTCATTATATTCAGGTTTGGCCTGGGCTTTCGCATGATTGACGATCTTCCCGATCTCAGTTTCGTCAACATAGGCGCCATGAACTCGAATGAGACGGGAAGTGCCGGGGGGTAGAAACAACATATCGCCGCGACCAAGTAAGTGTTCAGCGCCGTTGGTGTCAATGATCGTTCTGGAATCCACTTTAGAGGAGACACGGAAGGAAATCCGGGAAGGGAAGTTTGCCTTGATCAATCCCGTGATGACGTCGACTGAAGGACGTTGCGTGGCCAAGACCAGGTGGATACCGACGGCACGGGCCATCTGCGCGAGGCGAGTTATGGATTCCTCTACTTCGCGGCCGGAAGTCATCATCAAATCGGCCAGTTCATCGATGATAATGACTATGTAAGGAAGGGGTTTATGCGGCTCGCCTCGCTCGTCATATTCCATAACAAGATTGCGACGCATGATTTCGGTGTTGTAACCATCGATGTTGCGCACGCCCCAGCCGGCGAGGTCGCGATAGCGTTTTTCCATTTCGCCGACAGCCCACTTCAGCGACCGCGAAGCGAGCTTGGGATCCGTGATGATGGGCGTAGCCAGATGTGGAATATCTTCGTAAAGTCCCAGCTCCAGCCGCTTGGGGTCGATCAGAATAAACTTAACTTCGTCTGGCCGCGCGCGATAAAGGATGGAAACGATCAACGAATTAACGCCGACAGACTTGCCGGCGCCGGTGGTTCCGGCGATCAAAAGGTGCGGCATCTTCGCCAGGTCGGCCACGTAATTGAGTCCATCTATGGTCTTTCCCAGCGCGATAGTGAGTTTGGAAGCCGACTCGCGGAAGGCCCGCGACTCAATGACCTCACGCAGGAAAATGGTTTCGCGACGAGGATTCGGCACTTCAATACCGACATGTGGCTTACCGGGCATACGATCGATGCGAATTGATTCTGCTTTCAAAGCCAGGCAGAGATCGTCGACCAGCGAAACGACGCGCGAGTATTTCACTCCCGGATCAGGTTTAAACTCATACGTGGTAACAACGGGACCAGGGCAGATATGTTTGATTTGGCCGGTGACGTTAAACTCTTTGCACTTTTCCGCCAAACGAGTTGCCAGGCCCAGCAGTTCCGCATCTGCTTGTTCGCTCGGAGGCGGGGCTTCGTTTAGGAACTGCAGCGGCGGCATGGAATATTCGGTATAGGAGACACGCGAGCGATCGGCGTCAAAGGGGAGTCTGCCGGTTGCCGGCGTCTCACCTTTTAGACGCAATACAGACGCGCCCTTAACCATCTCTTCCGCTTCGTCTTCGTCATCTGCGACAGCAGTTCCGCCTTTGGAGCCCGGAAAAATGGAGCGCCGGGCGGAAGCGGTGCCGGGTACCGTTGCGGCGGGGACTCCTGCGCCGGCAGCTACTGCACGCGCAGGCTCCGCAGAAGCTTGAATTGTTGCTGCCTCTGAAATGGCCGCCGGTTCGCGCCGGCCGATCGCGGCAGGGTTGCTGGCCGCTTCGCTCTCTTTCATGAACTGGGCAATGCGTTCTTCGGGAGTTAAATCAAGCGAGCCCTTAAAGGCGTTTTTCGCCGCCGACTCCTCTGCTTTAATCAATTCGCGTTGTTCCTTGCGTACACGCTTTTGCTCGCGGCGCCCTTCACGCCACAAACGGAACTTGGCGGGCAGACTACCCACGGCGGCAAAGCGCGCAGCAAAGAGCGCGCTGATCTTTTCAAACAACCCGACGAAAGAGAAACTCGTTGCCAACAGCAATCCCGTAGCTGCAAAGGCAATCAGCAGGATCGTCGCGCCGACAGTATTCAGGCCGCTTGCGAGACCACGTGAGATCAGTGTTCCTATGACGCCGCCCGGTTGAACGCTGGCGTCAAAAATCGGCCGAATGTTTGAAATAGACAGAAGCGAGGCCGCGGCCAGGGTGAGCAGCACCAATCCGAACAGGCGTGAGAAAGGCGCGCGAAAGCTCAGCGTCTTGAACCGCCGCCAGGCCGCCGCCAGAAATAGTAAGGGAAGAAGATAAGCTGCGAGGCCGATTGACTGAAACAGCAACGCAGCGACGTTGGCGCCGATCGCCCCTGCCCAGTTGTGAGTCTCGGTTTGGCCGCTCGAGTTCCAGGAAGGGTCGTTGGGGTAGAAAGCGGCCGAGACCAGACATAGCGCCAGCAGCAACCCAACAGCGAAAAGCAGAATGGCCACGATTTCGTTGCGCCGGCTATTTCGTGGAGTGATGATTCTCGGCTGCTCCTCAAATTCAGTAGTTGCCATTTACAACTCCCACGCTAAAAGTCTGTTGCGGTCTAATCGTTAACTAGGCTGCCTTTTTCGCAAGCAAATAGGCCTTAATAAAATCGTCTATATCGCCACCCAGCACAGCGTCGACGTTGCCGCGCTCGAGCTTGGTACGGGTATCCTTCACCAATTGATAGGGAGCGAGCACATAACTCCTGATCTGCGATCCGAAAGAGATATCCGCTTTTCCGGCTTCAAGCTCGGCCGTCTCGGCGCGGCGCTTTTCCAGTTCCAATTCATATAGACGTGAGCGCAAGACCTGCATCGCGACCGCACGGTTCTGATGTTGCGAACGCTGATTTTGACATTGCACGACGATGCCGGTGGGGAGGTGGGTTATGCGGACGGCCGAATCAGTCGTGTTAATGTGCTGGCCGCCGGCTCCGGTAGCGCGATAAGTGTCGATCCGCAAGTCCTTATCGTTGATTTCCACTTCGATGTTCTCGTCAATTTCCGGGTAAACAAAAAGTGAGGCAAACGAGGTGTGACGGCGCGCTGCCTGATCAAAGGGCGAGATGCGAACGAGACGGTGAACTCCGGCTTCAGCGGCGAGCAGGCCGTAGGCGTATTCGCCTTCCACTCTGAAAGTTACTGCCTTCAATCCGGCTTCTTCCGCAGGCTGATAGTCGATGATCTCGGTTTTGAAGCCGCGCTGCTCCGCCCATTTCAGATACATGCGCAGCAGCATCTCCGCCCAGTCCTGCGACTCTGTGCCGCCCGCACCGGGATGGATTGTGCAGATAGCGTTGAGCTGATCATTGTCGCCGCCCAGAAGCATTTCGGTCTCGGCAATGCCCACCTCATGTCCCAGGCGTTCCAGCAGGGTGCGGAGTTCAGTGAGAGATTCTTCATCCTCGGCTGCAAATTCAAAAAGCACGCCGGCGTCGGCAATTTGGGCCTCAAACTGCTCTTGTCGTTGAATCTTCTTTTCCAGGGCTGTGCGTTTTTGCAATAGCTTCTGAGCCGCCGTTTGATCGTTCCAAAAGTCTGGCGACGAGGCGCGTTCCTCAATAAGTTTCAATTCCTCGCGACCCGCGGCAACATCAAAGAAACCTCCCGAGTTGCTCGACGTGCGTACGCAATTCTTCGTAAGAATTCTTTAATTCCTGAATTGATAAGGTATCGATCATCAAGTCCTCCAAAACAGCTAACTTTAACCTGCACTCGCCCTTAAACCCACCCGTCTTAAAGAAAGTACAAACATCAGCACACTAAACATCGCACAACCAACCGCGAATACATCACCATGTCGCGTGTAAAAGGTTGGGCTCTGACTGGCCTGCGCAATTCTCCATGTCCTGATCTCCGGTTTGAAACCCTGGGTTTCATCCTGAACCTGGCCTGTCGGCGTAACGAAAGCGGTGATGCCGGTGTTGGTTACGCGAAGTAACGGCCGGCCATTTTCGACGGCGCGAAAGACAGCATTCGCAAGGTGCTGTCGCATGACTGCGGTCGGGCCCAAATAGCCGTCGTTGGAAATATTGATTAGCACGTCCGCGCCTTCCGAGGTGAACGTACGAGCTATGGCCGGGTACGCAGATTCGATACAAATGAAAACGCCCGCCCGCACCTTGCCGACGGGCATCAAGCTGTAACTCGTGCCCGGTGTGAAATCGCCGACTATCCCTCTTATCAAACCCGCTCCCGGCACCCAGCGCGGCAGCGGAACATATTCGCCAAACGGCAGCAGCCGAATCTTATCATATTGGGTGACCAGGCTACCCGCTTCATTTATTAACAGCGCGGAGTTATAGAGACCATCTTTAGGAGCAGCTTCCTGCGAATTGAGAAGCACAGAGGTTCGGTTTGCCTTTGCGAAGTTAGCCAAACTCTCTTGCAGCGAATTATTGGTTCCATACTCAAAGTTCATCGGCGACTCAGGCCAGATCACCAGTCGCGGCTTGCCATCGTCAGGCAGCTCGCGCAGCGCTGTTTCACTCATCTCAAAATGACGGGTTGTAAGCTCTCTCAGTTCATCTTCCGATTTCACAATAGTCATGGGCACGTTTGGCTGTACCGCGATCACTACAGCCTCGCCATCTTTGCTAGAGATCAATGGTGCCGACCTTATCGGGCCGACAACCAGAAGTGTTCCTACAAGAGAAATGGCCGCTCCGGAAAAAAGCACGCTGCGTTTGGAGGGCCTGCAAAGAAAGAAAGCGATAGCAGCATTCACGAGCATGATCAGACCGCTTACGGCATAGACTCCACCCCATCGCGCCGATTGGATTAGGACCGGCTCATAAGCCTGTGAATAACCGATGGCGTTCCAAAGCTGGCCCGTAACTTCAAGCCGCGCCCATTCGAGCGCTACCCAAATGACAGGCGCGAGGAATAAGGCGGGGCGTCCCCACTTCCGAATAAAGTGAGCGAGAATCACAAGACAAACTGCCGGGAATAAGCCAAGCAACACTGCTCCCGGCGCCAGCAATGGAAAGGCGAGCCAGGGAGGGATGCCACCCGTGTGGATCATTGAATAAGTGAGCCAATAACAGGAGCCATAGAAGAAGACTGAACCGAATAGCCAGCCTAGACAGAATGATCGCCAGGTGACCGGCTGGTGAGCCACCAGCAGCAGCAGTGGGACAACTCCAACCCATGCCAGCAACCAAACATTGAAATCCGGAAACGAGATTACGAGCAGGGCAGCGGAAAGAAAGGCGATGGCGCTGTCTGCCAACGAAGGCGACTCAGCTCGAAGACGAGTTTTCAACGACGAAAACCGTGCTGACTTTCCACGCGGCTCTTGGGACGGTGTAGCGACTACGTCCTGCATTGGACGCGAGTTTACCAAAAGCCCGATCTGGCGGGTGAATCTTTCGCTAGCTCAACCCGGCCTGTGGATGACTGACTCACGCTGGAAAGAAGAGTCGAAATTTTTTTGGCAGCTGTCTGTTAGGTAGCTTTGGGGCTATGTGATCAACCTCTGGGAATGGTCAAAAAGACAGAAAACGTCACCGCCAAAGTGACAAAAATCGTCGCGGATCTAAAGGCAAAAAGGGACTGTCCTGAACGGATGATCGGGACATTTCAATCGCGACTGTCACTTCGGCTATGGGCAATTAACGGGGAAGTACTGGGATCTAAATGCAGGAGAACCCAGCCATTTCTGACTGGGTTCCAATTTCGGGGGGAAGCACTGAAGGGTCGCTCGGCGGGTGGCTGGCGCAGCGGCAGGCGGCGCTCAGAGGGGGTTGGCGGCGGGGGCACTTCCGACCTTTACATTGGGTCTTCTGTGCGTGCCGGTTGTTCTCAGAGCAGGTTGTGTGCCAAAGAAGAAATTTTTCTGGAAAGTTAGAACCATTGAATGTAAGACCATCTCTACTTGTGACTCGTCGGGGGGACCGTTGATGGGCGAGGGTGAATCAAACCCCCAAGACTCTTATCGAAAACTCTAGCTGTGAAAGGGAAGAACCCAGTCATTGCTGACCGGGTTCACGATTCGGAGGGAAGACTGAAGGGCTGCTCGGCGGGTGGCTGGCGCAGCGGCAGGCGGCGCTCAGAGAAGTGATGGCGGCGGGGCACTTTCAACCTTTACTTTGGGTCTTCCGTGCGTGCCGGTTCTCCTTAGAGCACCTTTCGTGCCATGAGAAAGATTTTTTTGGAATCCCGGAAGTATTAGCTCTGGAGGCGACGATTCGGCGGGAGTCCCACCTAATCGCAGACTTCGACCAGAGCGAGATGATGCTCGAAACCAATTACGACTACTTGCTTGCCAGCCGGGATAGTTTCGCCGGTTTTCGAGCGAGCGCGCCACAACTCTCCGCACACGATTACGGCGCCCTCAGGATCCAGTTTGGTGTGTACCCGAGCCATCTCGCCAATCAACTTGACGTCGCCGACACGCGCTTTCTTGTGACGGTACAGAGCAATGACCAATCCCGTGGCGAACAGGGAAACACCACTTATTAAGGCAACCAGGAGCAGAAGTTTCATTCCCGAACCAACCCGCGAGCGTAAACAACGCGAAAAACGCAGTATCAAACTAAATGAGGCAATCCTCGTCAAGAGAATTGCCTCCGCATGTCATGACCGGAAACGATTGATCTCGTTAGTTCTTTCCCATCGTTACCTGGCGTTGCAGTGCAATAGCTTCCTGATTATTGGAATCTATGGTCATCGCACTGGTCGCATACTTTGTGGCTTCTCCGCGATCGCCACGTTCCAGGAAAATACGGCCCAGGAGAATATGGGCGTCAATTAACTTCGGATCCCAGAAGATAGCAGTCTTAAGCGCAGCTATTGCGGCTTCCTGATCGCCCCGACGCTGATTAATCCTCCCACTCAGCAGATAAGCTTCCGCATTTGTAGGTTCAAGCATAACGACGCGATGTAGTTCCGGGAGCGCTTCGTCGTCGCGTCCCGCCTGATAAAGATCGCGAGCCTTGGCCAGTAGATCCTCGGCGCCGGAACCAGGGTTGTTTGCCGCGATCGCCGTCTTGCGCATTAGACCTGAGACGTCGTCACGATTAAGAACATCGCGCATGCGCAAGGAAACACCCTTAATAGTCTGCGATTTCTGCCATTCCGTCTGCCATTTCGCATAAGTTTGCAAATAGCGCCGCGCCACATCATCGGCGGCATTGGCGGTTTCAGTTTTACCCGACCTCTCCAGTGATTTTGCATAGAGAAAATATGCCTGGCCATCCCGTGGATCAGCAGTAATCACCGGCTTAAGTTGTTCGGCTGCCTCGGCATATTTTCCGGAAAGAAAAAGGCCCAGCGCATAATTGAAATGCACCAGCGGATCATCCGGCGAAGATTCCGCGGCTCGCGCCAGAAAAGAGGTACCCTGCGCCAGCAAGCGGGCACGCTCTTCATCTTTTTTCTCTTCCCGTGATGCTTGCAAGGCAATTGCGCCGGCATTGTTGTAGATTCCAATCAAAGGAACGTCAGAAGACAGTGGAACAATTGCGGCAAGCGCATGACCGAAGTCGCCCATCTTTGCGTAGCCAAGCGCAGCATAAAAAGCAGCTTCCACATAATGTGGATCCTTCTTCTGCAGTTTGATGAAGTACTCCGTGGCGTCTTTCCATTTTCCTTCCAGCATGTAATAACGCCCCAGCTCAAAGGCGGCTTGCGGGTAAATGGCCCCCCCGTTTGCATCCGCATAAAAATGGAGTGCGTTCTTTAAGTAATTTTCTCGTTTCGGATGCCGCTCGCTCAGCAACACACCTTTGACGTAGGCTTCAAAGGCCCGTTGCGGGACTTTGGTAGCTTCCTGCACTAACTGATTCTGAGAAAACGCGAACGCCTTTTCCCGTTGATAGAGAATCTGATAAGCAAGTCGGCCGTGAATGTTCTGAAGCGTGGTAAGTGGACCGCCGAAATCAAACTGCCGCGTCGCCCAGCCGCCGTCGAGCACTTCGCCAAGCGTCCGTCCTTCGTTGACTTTGATTACGCGCGCGGTTACCTGGACCAAAGCTTCGCTGGGTGCTTTCTCTTTATCATCTTTTGAGTTATCCGATTTGCTCTCATCCTGGACGGGAGTTATCGAATAACTTCCAATCACTACCATCGTCGCTTTCGCTTCACGAGCCAGTTTTATTGCGGTTGCGCGTGAGGGAATAACCGTCTCCGGGAGACGAAGGCGCTGATAGGCGAGTTCGCGTTCGTCACTCGAGACCACTAGCAGGCCGGGTTTGTTGAGAAGCTCTGCGAGTGAATCGGCAAAACTCTCTCCGACCCAGTTGTATTCCGGACGATTTGAGGTGTTCTCAAATGGCAGCACCATGACAACGTCAGTGTTCGGCGCTGCCTGAGCAAAGCAGTTCGAAGCAGAAAGTGTAATAAAAAGGCCGATGGCCGATATGTTAAATACTTTGAAAAATCGCATCGATTGTAATTCCCTGTGGACCTTTTTTAGCCCCGGTTGGATGCCCGGCCGGTCTTGCCGGTTGGTCATTATTTAACGCACCGCGGGTCCGACGCCCCGAAACGTATTCGAGAAAAGGCTAACAATGGTGCGATTTCTGTAAAAGACGGTCCGGGAAAGACTGTAACAGAAAAAAGATCCAGACTGAAAACGGCCGGCTTTCGTAAATTCTTTGACCAGCAGTCGCCGCCGGACCATACCTGATGATATTGAGTAGATCCAACCGTTTGCGATATAAGGGGGCATCTAGAAAGGTTCTAAAAATCCCTGCCGGCGGCGGACCGGGCAGGTCAAAGCAGGGCTGTTGTCACTGCCGCGCGAAATTCCCTAACACCAGCGGAAAACAGCGCGAAGTTTCCATAAGAGCTCCGAACTCTTCGCTACTTACCTCAACCAAGGATAAAGGCACAGTCCTTGCCGGGGCCTCCGAGCAACGTTTGTTTTATCCTTTAACCCGGCGTGCCGGTCATTATCCCAGGGGTCAAATTTGAAATTAAACTTCCTTACCGACCCACTTTTTCCACTGAAGGATTCCTCCTCCAGGTCTCTCCGTCTGACGGCGCTTGTCATTTTGGCTTTGAGCATTGCTTCTGTGTTGCCGGCCTTCACGTCAGCGCGGTTGCAGGCAAGGAAGGGCACAAACATTGGCGATAAGAGCCGTAGGCCCCTGGCTGTGCCTGGTGAAATAATCGTGCGCTTTCGCAACGACGCCGCCGCGGCGAGGATTGCACAAGCTCAAATACTCGTGGCCCGCAACGGCCACCAGGTCGCGATGCGCGTGGAACGACTTGCCTCTGCATCAGATGTGTTTGAAGGCTTGCGGCTCGCTCGTGTTGCGCCTGAGCAGACCGCCATCGCAATCGAGACGCTGCGATCTCGCGCCGACGTGGTCTATGCCGAACCCAATTTCGTCCGCTCCGCGCTAAAAGTCCCAAACGATCCACGTTACCCACAAATGTGGGGACTAAAAAACACCGGTCAACCATCTACTTCGGGTGGAAATCCGGGCACTCCCGGCAACGATGTCCACGCCGAATCTGCCTGGGACATTTCCACTGGCAGCAAGAATGTCGTAGTAGGGATTGTCGACGAGGGCATCGACATCAACCATGAAGATCTGCACGACAACATCTGGTTCAATCCTGCCGAGCTTCCGGGCAACGGAGTGGATGATGACGGCAATGGTTATGTGGATGATGTAAACGGTTGGGACTTTGCACATAACGACAACACTGTTTTTGACTTCACCGGTCCTACCTATCCGCCGGCGCCCGATTTCGCCGGCGACATTGATGACCACGGCACACACGTCGCGGGCACGATCGGCGCGACCGGGAACAACGGTATCGGTGTCGTCGGTGTCAACTGGCAAGTAAGTCTGATGTCTTTGAAGTTTCTTACCGGTCCCGACGGGTTGGGTAGTACGGCTGACCTTCTCAAAGCGCTCGCTTACGCCAAAACGATGCGCGCGCTTTGGATCAGTTCGGCAGGCACGAAGGGCGCGAACATCCGCGTGCTTAACAACAGTTACGGTGGCGGTGGTTATTCACAGGCGGAAGTCGACGCGATACGCGCTCTGAGCGAGTCCGGGATCTTGTTTGTCGTTGCGGCCGGAAACGAAGGTCAAAACAACGACAGGTTCCCTACCTATCCAGCCAACTACGTCACGACCAACATTATCTCGGTGGCAGCTTCAACAGGGGGTGGGCAACGGGCGAGCTTCTCAAACTTCGGCTCGGGAACTGTGAACATGACGGCGCCCGGCGAATACATTCTGAGCACTACGCCAAAGAACACCTACGATTTTTTCAGCGGCACGTCCATGGCCACGCCTCACGTCAGCGGCGCCGCAGCTCTCATCTGCGCGGCCTTTCCGAGTATCTCGATGGAGAGGCTTCGTTCTGAAATTCTTTACAGCGGGTATGTAGCGCCGTGGCAGTATCAGTACACGTATCCCATTTCAAGTGGCCGGAGCCTGGATGCAAGCGCGGCGTTGCAAAGCAACACCAGCACGGATGCAACTGCGCCGGCGGCCGTAAGCCAATTAGGTTTCCTGAGCGGACCTTTGTTCCCAACCTACAACTTGAAATGGCAAGCACCCGGCGATGATGGTAACTCTGGCAACGTGGCTGCCTACGAGGTTCGTTTCTCAGAAGCAGATCTCAGCGATCCGTCAAATTTCGATCTGGGAACGCCATTGCCCGGTCCGATTCCGGATGCTGCAGGCTCTGGGCAGAGCGTCACGATTCAAATTCCCTGGAGACATCCGGCAGGTTTTGTTGGAGTAAGAGCGGTTGATGAGGTGGGCAACAAAGGTCAAATCTCTTCGCTGGCTGTGCCCATAGAAGCCGGTGCCGGCGATCCTTACCTGGTAACTGAAAGCGCAGCCGCTCCGCTCACGACCGGCGGTACTCCGCTCGGCCTAAACATCGATGACGGATACCGAAACGTAACTTTGCCCGTTGCCTTCAAGTTTTATGAAGGAACCTGGGGCCAGGTAACGGTTTCAAGCAACGGAGCGCTTTATTTTGGTTTTCCACCGCCTAACGACAGTCTCAGCGTTTCGGGTTCTCTAAATGGCTATCGAATGATTGCGGGTGCCTGGGATGATTTGCGCACCGATCGGCGCGCGGGCGACGACGTGTATGTTGTTAACCCGGACGAGAATCGAATCATCTTTCGCTGGCAAGCTGTAACCTACGATACACCTCTCGCGCCGGGCGTAACACGCGGTGAAAATCCGGTGAACTTTGAGATTGAACTTGACAGCAACGGCACCATCATCACGCGCTACGGAGACGGCAACCAAAAACTCTTTCCCGTGGTCGGATTGGGAGGCGGATGGCCCGAGCCGTATGTCATTGGTTCCCATACCTCCGAAGAAGCATTCAAGGATTTGACCAACGCAGACACGGTAACTTTCACGCTGCGTAACCCACCGCCACCGCCGACGGCGAATCTAAGCGTGTCAATGACCGGCGGGCCCAATCCTGTTTCAAGCGCAGCGTATGAAACCTATGACATCGATCTTTTCAATGATGGACCATACTATGCGCCTAATACTGTTCTCACAGACGTTCTTCCCCCGGGCCTGACCTTCGTCACTTGCACGACAACCGTTGGCTACTGCACCGGAGTTGGTCAGGGGGCTAATGGCACTGTGTCCGTAATACTCGGAAAAATTGATCCCCACGTCTCGCCCCACATAACCATCGTTACCCAGGTAGTTGCCACGGCGGGAAGCACAATAAGTAATACCGTCACCGTCAGCAGTTCCCGGTTCGACAACAACCTTACTGATAATTCAGCCACCGCCACTACGGAGGTTGTGCCTAATACTGTCTTCGACGGCGTTGCGGCGGTTAACAGCAATTACTTTACAAATTTTGCAGTGCGGCAGGACGGCGGGGTCTGGGGCTGGGGCAAGAATGATTACGGGGTGATGGGCAACGGCATTTTCTATGGCCAAAATCCAACTCCCGTACCAGTCAAAAACCTCTCGAATGCAATTGCTGTTTCGACCGGAGGAAGTCACACGCTTGCTCTCAAGTCTGACGGCACCGTCTGGGGCTGGGGGGCCAACAATGTGGGACAGGTGGGCGGGCCCGAATCAAATTATTTAACGGCAACCCATGTCAACGGAATAGATAACGTGATTGCGGTATCGGCCGGGTCGTCTCACTCGATGGCTATCCGCAGCGACGGAACGCTATGGGTATGGGGAGGTAATGACGTTGGTGAACTGGGACTCGGTTCTTCAGACAACAACTCACATCCCACACCCGTTCCGGTTCCCGGCTTGACCGGAGTGACTTTTATTGCTGCCGGCACCGGTTACAGTCTGGCCGTGCGCAGCGATGGCACTCTTTGGTCCTGGGGTCAAAATCCAAATGGCCAACTCGGAGCTGCCGGCGGGACGAGAGAGACTCCTGCACAAGTGGCTGGGTTGTCGGGTGTCAAGTCTGTATCAGCCGGCTATAACCATGTACTCGCGCTAAAAACAGACGGCACAGTCTGGGGTTGGGGAATGAACGCCTCGGGTCAAACAGGCGGGACGAATTTTGTTAACGTGACCTCGACGCCAACACAGGTGAGCAACATTACGGGAGTGGTGTCGATTGCAACCGGTTTTGGATTCAGCCTGGCTTCCAAATCCGACGGTACAGTTTGGGGTTGGGGCCAAAACAATTTCGGTCTTTTCGGAAGTGGCCCGCCCAGTACAGATCCGCAGCCGGTGCCGGGCCAGGTGAGCGGCTTTAATAGTGCGGTCGCAGTGGCCGCGGGACATGCGCATTGCGTGGTGTTGTTAGCCGACGGGACCTTGCGCACCTGGGGTGTTAACACTTACGGCCAGCTTGGGGACGGGACAACCTTCGATCGTTCCACGCCAGTGCAAGTATCGGGTGTCCTGGTTGTCGCAAAGCCCAACCTTAATCCGGGAACGTACACTGGTTACCCGCCCATCCTCGTGCTTGTTACCTGCGACACCGCGGGTGCTGAGATTCATTACACGTTGAACGGTCAGGATCCCACGGAGTCTGATCCTACGGTCATCTCGGGTCAAAGTTTGACAATCACTCAGAACGTGACATTGAAAGTCCGGGGATTCCTGGCTGGCTGGATCCCGAGTCCGGTCAACTCTGCTACCTACACTTTGCTCGCTCCCCCGAATCCCATTGACGACACCGTGACGTTTGTTACGCAGCATTATCGCGACTTTCTTGGTCGCGAACCGGATGCTATCGGCTTGCAGTTCTGGGTGAATAACATTGACAGTTGCGGCAACGATTTGAATTGTCGCGAGGTAAAGCGGATTGACACGTCTGCTGCTTACTTCCTCTCGATAGAGTTTCAGCAGACCGGGTATCTCGTGCACCGGTTTTACAAAGCCAGCTTCGGGCGTCGGCCGTTGTTCACGGAATTCATGACTGACCGCCAAACCATCGGCAATGGAGTGGTGGTGAATGCGCCCGGCTGGGAACAACTGCTGGAGAGCAACAAACAGGCGTTTGCCGATTCATGGGTAACCCGTACAGCGTTTACCTCGCTCTATGACGGGCTCGATGATGCGCATTACGTGGACGCGTTGATTGCGAATACAGGAGCTACGTTTAGCTCGGCTGATCGCAACGCGCTGGTCGATGCGCTTACCGGAAAAACGAGGACGCGCGCGCAGGTTTTGCGTGACGTCGCCGAGAACCAGGCCTTTTATGATGTAGAATTCAACGCCGCGTTTGTCGAGATGCAATACTTCGGCTACTTGCGCCGTAACCCTCAGGATCCCCCTGACAACAATCTGGCCGGCTACAACTTTTGGCTGAACAAGCTGAATGAGTTTGGCGGCGACTTTCGCAGGGCAGAGATGGTCAAAGCATTTCTGGTATCTGGCGAGTATCGCTCACGCTTTGGTACTCCTTAAGCCGCGCGCCGCACAACCGGTCAGATGTTCACGTCGTAGGGGCACGGCATGCCGTGCCCCTACAAGGG
>DATGYM010000364.1:0-30707 GCA_035297925.1 Pyrinomonadaceae bacterium
CCGATCTTGGGCTTGAATTCATCCCGCGGCATGGATGCGGCGCGTGACGCCGCCCTGATTGCGCAGGAGTATCTTGGCTGGTCTGACAGCCGGGTAGACACAGAAGTTGCTGACTACCGCAAGGAAGTCGGCAGGTTTTGCGGAACCGGCCGCCGGGAGTAAAAGCCCATGGCCTGACGGCTCAGGCGAAACGCTAGGCTTCATTTTCTCAGGTATAGCAGGCCGTCTGAGTGCCCTAACGCCGCACAAAGGAATCCCTCCCCGACGGTTGCAACCCCGTTGGGGAGGGAAAACAGTTTCCGAGAAGCACGCTAAACTACAGGTCTGCGGCCACTGATCAGATTGATTAGCAACACTACCAGCGCTATCACCAACAAGAGGTGAATGAAACCGCCGAGCGTGTAACTCGAAACGACACCCACCAACCACAAGATCAAAAGAATCACAAAGACTGTCCAAAGCATAGGTTGTTCCTCCTTTTGTGCCCGACTAAATTCGCGCGCGCAAATCCCGGAATGCGCATTTGTTCGTCGGCAACGGTTGTGCCAACTCCGTTATGATCGAGCTAAACTATTGATTAACGTCAAGTTTTGCTGAATCATCGAACGATCATAAGCCGGGGAAACTGCGTGCCCTGCGCGTATGAAAACCCACCACTGGGAAATTTCCCGGATGCTTTTTCATTCAGATAGAGACTGGAAATCAGAAGCGGCAGCAGTCAAACGGCTGAAGAATTCACCTTGCACATAGTTCGGGTGTGATAGGCGTTCCCGATAAGAATGAACGCCAGGGCCAGTTGCTAGTGCTCCCCGGTTCTGATTCCACTAGCCGGAATCTTACTTCTGGACATGCTTCTCCACAGGCTGTTAAAGTAAGCGTGTGCTCGCCGCTCCCCAAATGTGGCGAGCGCCTTACGTTAGAGAGCAAGGGTTTTGTACTGCGTCGTTGTCCCCGGCATTCGTCGCCTCAATCCTGATCACTTGAATTTCGAGTAGCACAGACTTTAGTCTGTGAACTCAATTTTTTGGAGTAGTTTATGCCTTCCCCCATCAGAAAAATTGTTTCCAGTTCCGCAAGAGTCACTTTGATTTTGGCCGCCATGACAGCGACCTTGCTGATTGTGGCCACGCTGTTAATCGCGTATCAAAGCCGCGCGCCGCGAGTTTCCAAAATCAATTATTCAGAGCTCTATCAGATTGCTGAGACCGGCTCTGCCCTTTCGCTCACCATCGAAAGCGATACGCTGACGGTAGCGGGTAAAGAGGGAGTGTCGCTGCAGGCGACTGTCACCAGCGACGCGATTCGCCAGGGACTGGTCGAACAGTTTCGCAAGCACAATGTGCCGATTGAATTTCGGCCGGTCGAGCCGAGTTGGGCAACAACCGTTTTGACCTGGGGCGCTCCGCTGCTCACAGTTCTTTTCCTCGGGTTCATCGGTTGGCGTGTTTACACCAGCATGAACGGCGGCGTTGGCAGCTTCACCGTGCCAAACCAGAATGGCAAGCAAGAGGTTTCGTTTGCTGACGTGGCTGGTGTTGACGAAGCGACCGCAGAACTTTCCGAGACGATCGATTTCCTGCGTGACCCGGCGCGCTTTGGGCGCCTTGGCGGACGCGTGCCGCGCGGTATTCTCCTCTATGGCCCACCGGGAACCGGCAAGACGCTTTTGGCGCGCGCCGTCGCAGGCGAAGCCGGCGTGCCTTTCCTGCTGGCCTCGGGTTCGAGTTTTCAAGAGAAATTCGCCGGCGTGGGAGCATCGCGCGTACGTCGACTTTTCGCTGAGGGAAAAAAAGTTGCGCCCTGCATTATTTTCATCGACGAGATTGATGCGCTGGGCCGGCAACGTGGACGCGGGAACGATTCGGCAACTGCGGATCAGGATCAAACACTCAACCAACTGCTGATTGAGATGGATGGTTTCGATCAAAGCTCGAGCATTGTAGTTATCGGCTCAACCAACCGGCCCGACGTTTTGGACCGCGCGCTTACGCGGCCCGGCCGATTCGATCGCGAGATTGCCGTTAATCTGCCTGATGTCCGCGGCCGCGAAGCAATCCTGCGAGTTCACGCTCGCCGGATGCGACTCGATCCGGATCTGGATCTGACCTGGGTGGCGCGGGGCACGCCTGGCTTTTCAGGCGCCGACCTTGCCAACCTTTTAAACGAGGCAGCGATTGCCGCCACCCGCGATAATTCTGAAGCTGTGGGCCGCCCGCACATCGAATACGCGCGCGATCGAATTCTGATGGGCGCCGAACGTCACGGCTTTATGATCGACGAGGATGAACGCTATGCGACGGCCGTGCACGAAGCCGGCCACGTCGCGGTTGGGCTGGAGGTCAAGAATGGCGATCCGATTCACAAGGTCTCTATTCTTCCTCGTGGCCGCGCGCTAGGCGTCACTCAATCTTTGCCTGAACGCGATCGTCTGATGAAAAAGCGCGAGTATCTTGAAGATCAAATTGCCGTGCTGTTGGGCGGACGCGCTGCCGAGCAGGTGCTGCTTTCAACGATGACGGCGGGCGCTTCAAACGACATTCAACGCGCAGTGGAAATCGCACGCAGCATGGTCAGCGAATTTGGCATGAGCCCGTTGGGTCCGATCTATTTGGGCGACCCGACCAGGGAGCCCCTGAGCCAGAGCCTGCTCGATCGTGTTGAGGAAGCTGTCAACAACATCATCAACACTCAACTCGCCCGCGCCTGCGAAGTGGTGACGGAAGAGAGGGATTCAATTGCGCGACTGGTGGAGTTGCTGCTTGAACACGACACCGTTGAGGCGGACGGAATCGAGCAATGCTTTGCGCCTGCGGCCCCGTTGGCGTTACGGCCGGCGCCGTCGCTGCTGCAACCCGGCGCCTGACCGAGCCTTTGTTGCCGGGATTTGAAAAGGGACTGCCAACTTGTGGTGGTCTCTTTTTTTGTGTCTACCTCAGCCCAATGTAGTTAATGCTTGTTAAACCCAGGGCCGGGCTCTCCTGACCACTGACCACCGACCACTGATTACCGACCGCCAACAAGTTGACTTCCATCCTCCACTGCAATAGAAAGCAGCTAAAATTTCAGCCTTCTCGCTAGTTCAACCAAACCTGCTTGAGAAAAAGGAGCCTCCCATGAAAAGAATCATCGTTTTAGCTTTACTAACGATCGCAGCGGCATCGGTGGCTGCGGGCCAATGTGCCAGGATGGGAAAAATGCACGGCAATGCCGCCGTCGAAGCCATTAAGCGACTGGAAACTGAGCGCAACAAAGCTTTGGTGGCCGGTGACGTCGCGGCTATCGATCGTATTTATGCGGCTGATTACACCTCTGCGGTAAACAGCACCTTTAGAACCAAGGCAGAGGTCCTGGCCGACTTGAAATCCGGCGCTCTGAAACTTGAAGCGGCCAATAATGACGAGACCAATGTGCGCGTCTACGGCAATACCGCTGTAGTGACCGGCAAGACAACCTCTAAGGTTATAGACCACGGTGTGGATAGGAGCGGCCAGACCTACTTCACGCGCGTTTATGTTAGTGAGATGGGTCACTGGCGGCTCGTCGCCAATCACTCATCCTTCGTGGCACCGTGAGCGGTGGGCAGTGAGCAGTTGGCAGTGGGCAGTGGGCGGTGGGGCAGTACGGGGCAGTAGCCCGACCGTCAGGGAGGGCTCGGTATCACGAGGGGGTCGACCTCCCGGCACAAAGCCCTTGCTGACGCGCGGGCTACTGCCCACTGCTCACTGCCGACCCACGAACTTCTCGACAGCATCAACTCAATCGTGCTAAAAGGCGCTGCAAGTAATTTTGCCCGCTCTTAGTTGGCCGCAATCCTGGAGACCCAGACCATGCAAGCATCCCCCGCCCTCGTTCGCAGGCGTCGCGAGCGTTTGTTCTACGTTGGCATGTCGATCGCCTTCGTGATCACCGTCTTTGCCGGCTTTTCTCGCACCTATTATCTAAGGCCCTATTTCACTTCAGCGCCGCTAATGCCGCTGCTTCATCTGCACGGCCTGGTGTTCACCTCGTGGCTCGTGCTGTTCGTGACGCAAACCACGCTCGTTGCTGCGCGTCGCACTGACATTCATCGTCGCCTCGGAATTCTCGGTGGAGTTATTGCGACACTGATGATCCTGATCGGCGTCTCGACGGCGGTTATCAGGGCGAAGCAGGGAGCCACGCCAGTGCCTGGCATATCTCCACTTTCTTTTCTGGTGATTCCGTTCGGCGACATGTTTGTGTTTACGATACTGATTGGGGCTGCGTTCTATTACCGGCGCCGGCCGGACGTGCATAAGCGGTTGATGCTGCTGGCGACGATTTCAATTTTGGCTGCGGCAATTGCCCGGCTGCCTTTCGCAATCATGCAGGCGGGTCCACCCGCATTTTTTGGTCTGACCGACGTGTTTGTGGTGGCTTGTGTCGTCTATGACGTCGTTACGCTTAAGCGTATCCATCGCGCCACGGCTTTGGCCGGCCTCTTCATAATTGCCTCACAGCCCTTGCGTTTGCTGCTCGGCAACACACAAGCCTGGCTCTCCTTCGCCGCCTGGTTAACTCACTGGGTCGCTTAATGCTGACTGCTGACCGCTGGTGATGACCACCACCCCGCTGCCTAGATGAACTACTCAGACCGCTCACCCTTCCGACTGCTTCAGTTCGTTCAGTCGTTCCGCTGACCACTAATTTTGTTGTTCTGCCGCTTAGCGGCATGTGAATTTAGCCCGGCCTTTCAAGGCCGGGATAGATCGCTCGAAAAACAACCTTCGTCGCGTAGCGACGGTTGAATAATTGAAAGGCAACCTCATGGCCAACACGTACACCTCGATACACTATCACTTTATCTTCTCAACGAAGAACCGGGAGCCCTGGCTGGTGCCGAGCGTTGAGCAAAGGATATGGGCATTCATCGGTGGCATTGCTCGCGCCCACAAGATGGCTGCTTTACAAGTAGGAGGTTCTAACGATCACATTCACGCATTAGTGATGGCGCCCCCAACGATCGCTCCATGCCAGATTGCCCAATATCTCAAGGGCGGTTCCTCGAAATGGATTCACGACGAATTCCCGGCCTTGCATAGCTTCGGTTGGCAAGACGGATATGCAGCCTTCACTGTAAGCAAGTCGAACATTCCCGAAGTTACAGCCTACATTCAGAATCAGCGCGAGCATCATCGCACGAAGACATTTCAAGAAGAATATTTAGAGTTCTTGCGCGCGAATGGTGTTGAATACGACGAACGATATTTGTGGGGTTGAGGAATATAGTTCAGGCGCCATTCCCAATTCTTTTTCGTCCCACCAGCGATGAATGAAATATTCAACCGTCACTGACGCGACGGATATTTCCTTGGTGAGCCTCGTAACCCGTGGCTTGAAAAGCCACGGCTAAACTCGTACGGACGCTACGCGTCGGACGCCGGTGCCCGGTTCTTGACTCTTCAACTATTTACTATTCACGATTTACTATCTGGCCGCTTCACTCCTCGCGCCTGCTTTTTTCTCACGCATCGAGGGAACCGGTCAGTTGTAATTTTCTCACAGGGTGCGCCTCCTCTTGATGGGCGCTGGTGGCGCGAACCATGGATAATTCCCTGAGCAGTGAGCAGTGAGCGGTGAGCAGTAAGCAGTGGGCCGTGGGCAGTGAGCAGCGTTAACAGGAAAAGGCTGCGAACGAACGCAGCCTTTTCCAGCGCGATATTCTTCGACAACTATCATCGCTTTAGCAGAAAGCAGGCGCAATGCTCTCGATGCGTTTGCGTGCTTTCGGTGTTAAGGCGCCCAGCGTCTCGAGAACTTTCTCGTGACTCATCCCAGTGCCCAGATAAGTCCAGCGGTTCGCCTGCAACTGCACCTCGCGAAATTGCTGTTGCTCAGCTTCGGTCAGCTCGCGACCAGTGGCCCTAGTGAGAGCTTCAAGGTCAAACTCCACCTGTTGCTTCAGACCACCATCGATGAAGCCGCCAATCTCGATGTACTCCTCGACGGCCCGCATTATCTGTTCTTCACTGCGGCCGGCGGCCAGCGCTTCGACCATCAAGGTGTCGAGCTTCGCGTGCTGAACTTCTTCAACCCAGTGATGCTTCAGGAGGCTCTTGAACTGGGAGTCAAGATCCTGATCGTCTCTGATGCTGTCAACGTAATGGCGTTGCACCATCCACTCGATGTGCAAAGTGGTCAGCGCCACGGCCAGGGGATCATGCGCGAGAATTGCGTTCGCGATCGCTTCCGGCGGACCAATAACCGCACACCAGGTTCCGAAATCTGCTTCAAAGTCAGCGCGGAAACGTTTGAAGAGCTGGATGTGTTTGGCTTCCTCACCGGCGAACTGCAACAAGGCGCGCACTCGGTAATCATCTCCGTGAAGCTGCGTCCGGGCATGGTCTAATACGAAGGGGAGAATAAACTCTTCGACCAGGCCAAAGATGCAGAGGTAGGCGTTTCCTCTAATCTGATTCAAAGCTCTTTTCTCGTTTTGGGTTAGAAACGAGAGCCGTTCTACCCGGGCGAAGGACTCGGGCATGAAGGACTTCGAGAAATCGAGTCGTTTGTCGCCGCCAATAATGTCTTCGATACGCCAGTGAATAACGTCTGGTACGGCAAGAGTCGATTGATACGTATATCCGTGATTCATAATGGAACACCTCCTTACGGTTCCCATAAATCTGTCTCAGCGGTTCCGCCCGCCTTAATTCTAAACGCGCAAAAGAAGAGCGTCCTGGTCCAGCCGATGCCGAGAAATTCTTGGTGTGCAGTCTTCCAGCGAGGAATAATCAGGAAAAGCCAGTTGTTGAACTCGGAAAATAAAAACGTCACGAACGCAGAAACATCGTTTTCAGCCTCGCCCTGATGGGTTACATTAAGCGCCGGGGAACAGTGAAGAGTGAAGAGTGAAGAGTGAAAGGTGAAGAGTGAAAAGTGAAAAGTGAAGAGTGAAAGGTGAAAAGTGGTGAAAAATTGTCGGGAAGAGCTAACAATGAAAGTAGCGATCGCAGTGCTGTCGCCCGTCTTCACCCACTCTTCACTCTTCACTTTTCACCTTTCACCTTTCACCTTTCACTTTTCACCTTTCACCGTCCTTATGAGGAGCCATCGTGAAAATATGCATACTTGATCCTTCTTACGAAAATTCCGACAGTCCAATGAAGGACTTCGACCCGTTGTCAGACGTGGTTCGCCACCTGGAAGGTCACGAGTGCGAGACGGTCTACATCGATAAGGCGAAGGGCGTGCGTCAGGTCGTCGATCTTTCACAGCGCGGTTTTGACGTCTTCATTAATTTGTGTGACGGCGCCTGGGACGAAGATCGTGCCGGCGTGGAAATTGTCCAGGCGCTGGAACGGCTCAACCTGGCTTTTACCGGCGCGACCTCAAACTTCTACGAACCCACGCGCGAAACAATGAAGCGGGTCTGCCGCTTCTGGGGCGTTAAAGCGCCGGCCTATGTGCTGGCCGTGGACGAGCAAGGCATAGAGCTCGCGGCCAAAACACTACGCTTTCCTCTTATCACGAAACATCCAAACAGTTACAGCAGCATAGGTTTGACCCGCGAATCGCGTGTCGAAACCGCCGGTGATTTACACACGCAGGCGCAGAAGATGATTGCGGCGTTTGGCGCCACGCTAATCGAAGAGTTTATTGACGGCCGCGAGTTTAGCGTGCTGGTGGTCGAGAATGCGGATGATGAGTCTCAGCCGTTTGCTTACCGTCCGGTTGAATTTCTTTTTCCCCGCGGCGAGTCGTTCAAGCACTTCGATCTGAAGTGGAAAGAATATGAAGCGATGACCTGCATCCAGTGTGAGGATGACGACCTTGCTGAGCGGCTCGAAGACATGTCGCGCAAATTATTTCTGGGACTAAACGGAGCCGGCTATGGCCGTTGCGATATTCGCATGGACAGCCAGGGCGAGCTTTTCATGCTGGAGATCAATCCCAACTGCGACGTCGCTTACCCACTCGAAGAAGCCGGCAGCGCCGATCTGATTCTGTTGCACGAACCCTGGGGACACCGCGAGTTTTTCGAAAAGATTATCAAGGCCGCCTTAAAACGGCAGCAGCGCCGGCATAAGAAATGGCAACTGGCGCTTGACGGCGAGAGCCGTTACGGAATGTATGCGTTGGAACACATTCAGGAGGGCGGGCTCGTCGAGGCGCACGAAGAACAGCCGCATGTGTTGGTCAGTGAATCCCATGTGCGTAAGAACTGGAATGCGGAACAGCGGCGTTGGTTTTCAGAATATGCCTATCCGTTGAGCGATGAGGTTTTTGTAAGCTGGAGTCCCGACCCGGAACAATGGAAGCCAATCAATCATTCCTGCGATCCAAACGCCTGGCTCGAAGGATTAAACCTGGTGGCGCGTCGAGACATCAAGCCCGGCGAAGAGATCACGATCGACTACGCGACGTTCTACAACGAACGGATGGACGACTTTTTCTGTCATTGCGGCGCTGATAGCTGTAGGGGAATTATTCGCGGCACCGATTACCGCGAGAGCTTTGTGGAACGTTACGGCGAGCACGTTTCTGATTACGTAAGGCGGAAGCGTCTCAGCGAATCGCCGGCGAACGCGCAGGAGGAGATCTATCAGTAGGTTCGGCAGCAGGTTAGTTCAGTTCCATCAACCAAATGTTTCCGGTTGTTTCCGAATACTCGTAGACTATTTTGTCTCCCAGCGGCGACCATGAGGGATAGCGTACATAGGTATTGAGCTTGGTATAGTCGGTCAATTTCTTTTCTGTCTTGTCTTTTACGGAGACCCAGTACAAGTTCCAAACTCCGTTCCGTAGTCCGGCAAAAGCGACCTTAGTCCCGTCTGGCGACCAGGTACTAACAAAGTCCTGGCCGTGAGTTGCAGTCAACTGGACCGGCGCACCGCCCTCGACCGGCATGATTGCCACATGTGCATCATCACCTCGTTTCATCTCGACGGCGATGAAGCGCCCGTCGGGCGACCAGCAGGGAAATCCCATCAGCTCCTTGTCAAATGTCAGTTGTCGAGGCTGGCCACCGTCAACAGGAATAGTCCACACGTTAATCGTACCGCTCCTGGTTGAGTTGAACGCGAATTGTTTTCCGTCTGGCGACAATCTCGGCCAGCCCATACTTTGATCGGATTCAAATAGAACCTCGTCACGACCTGTCTTCAGATCGATTGCACGCATCATATACGCGCCGTTGGCGCAATATGCTATCCGGTTACCTTCAGGAAACCAGTTTGGCCAAAAGCTGCCAGTCTCCGGGTTGGTATTAACCTGGGTCGGATTCTTACCGTCTGCATCCATAAGCCAAACTTCATCTTTGGCTCCGATTCGTACAACCGAGTAAGCGACCTTGCTTCCGTCAGGTGAAAAAGTCGGGCCATACTTCCGATAATTAGTGTCCTGCGTCAATACAACGGGCGCCTTCCTCGAGTCAGCCGAACCAGGCGCGATGGAGAGCACCGAAAGATTGTTTTTCATTTCCAACGCGGAACAAGCAATCTTTTTCCCATCCGATGAAGCCCGCAGATGCTTGTAGATTGTGCTTCCCGTGTTCTTCACCACCGTAGCCTCACCCAACGACTCGCCCGTTTGCGGTGAAACGCGCAAACGCAGAAGTGCCCAGCTCATTCCTGCCGGGTCTCCCCCGGCAAAGTAGATGCTGACTCCATCCGATGAAAAAACCGGATCGAAGCCGTTCCCTTTGTACAAGAGACGCAAGTCGCTGCCATTGTTGGCCACCGACCAGATTCCGCCTGTATTTCCAATGCTCGCAGCAAAGGCGATCCGTTTTCCATCCGGGGACCACGAGGGAGAACCGTGACCGCCAACTGGATTTCCAGTTTGTGTCACTTGATGGGGTGAGCCGCCTGTTGCGGGAACAATCCAAATAGTGGATGGCGGCATAGCCGCAGGAGCGCTGGGACTAAAGTCAGTTAGGCCCGTGCTTTGAAACGCGATTACGGAACCATCGGGCGACCAGTGCGGGTTGGAACCAAACTCTGTTAATTGCCTGGCCGCGCCACCGAGCGCAGCTACGACCCAGATGCCTCCACGTGATCGAGAGTAAAACGCAATCAGTTTTCCATCCGGTGACCAGTCGGGCTCGAAATTTTGCTGACCGTCCGAAGTCAATTGAATTTCACGACCGCCGGGCGCCAGTTGCTTGAGGTAGATTTCGAAGTTGCCATTGTGATCCGAACTGTAGGCTATGGAATTTCCATCTGGTGAAAACGCAGGGAACAGATCCAGACCCGACCAGGAGGTGAGCTGCATAGGTTTCAAATCAGGCTGTATCTGCTGGGCAACATTGCTCATCGTCCTGCTGACCGATTGACGCAAGTCAAGAAATTTATAGCCCGCAAAAATAGTGACAACTACCAATAGGAGCGCGGCGAATATGATTGCCGGTTGATGGCTTTTGATTCCTGGAATTAGAGCTTCTTCCTGAGTTGGGCGTGTTTGATCAATGTCCGTGAGCAGCGCCACCGAGTGATCTTCGTAGGAAACTGAATTAGAGTTCCGCTTGCGGCCAGGTGAAACGACGGGATTGTCCTGCGAAACCGTGTCACCAGTGTGTATTTGAAACTCCAGCCTCTGCTTGAGGGTTTTCAAATCGCCAAGCAGCTCCCGGGCCGTTTGATATCGCTCGTCCTTATCCTTGCGTAGTGTCTTTCTTACTATCCATTCAATCTCCGCCGGGACATCGGTAACGAAAGAAGCAATTGCCGCGGGCTCACGTTCCAGTATCGAAACGACCACATGACTTGACGTCTCACCTTCAAAGGGCACGCGAGCCGTGATCATCTCGTAAAGCACAACTCCGAGACTCCAGATATCTGAGCGTGCGTCGGTCTGCAGTGCGCGTGCCTGTTCCGGTGACATGTAGGCGGTCGTACCCATCACCGTGCCGGTTTCAGTATTAACGGCGGTAGGCTGTGAAGTATCGAGCGCAATGTTAGCCGTCTCGGTGAGTTTAGCGAGGCCAAAGTCGACAACTTTTACGTAACCATCCCGGCGCAACATGATGTTCTCGGGCTTGATATCGCGGTGCACGATGCCCGCCTGGTGTGCCGCCGCGAGCGCCGACGCCACCTGGGCCGCAACATCCAGCGCTTCCACGACACTGAAGCGCGAATGGACCATTCGCTGACGCAGGGTTTCTCCTTCCACATATTCGGTAGCGATGAATTGACGACCGTCAGCGGAACTGATCTCGTAGATTGTGAGAATGTTTGGATGATTGAGTGCCGAGGCAGCGCGTGCTTCACGTTCGAAACGCCGCAAGCGATCCTGATCCGCTGCCAGCAAGGACGGCAACAATTTTAGAGCGACTTTCCGACCGAGCCGTGTATCTTCGGCCAGATAAACTTCACCCATCCCACCACGGCCCAGAATTGAGAGGATGCGATACGACCCCAGGCTTTTTCCGACAGTTATAGCTGAATGTTTATCCGTTAATAAGTCCTTCGCTAGCGCAAACGCTGGGGTATCGATGAACTGACCGTCCCGTTCATGAGAGCTGAGCAGGGATTCCACTTCATGGCGCAAATAATCATCTCCCCGGCACGCTTCCGCCAGAAACGCCGATCGTTGAGCACGGTCCCGCTCTAATGCGGAATTGAAGAGCTCTTTAACTTGTTGCCAGCGTTCGGGTGTCATGGGCGTCGAGCAAACCGTGCGAGTGCTTCAGCCCTGGGATTGCCGCCGCGGCTACCCAGGTGTATCGAATTCGTCAGTCTCAACCCCGTTGGGGTTGCATTTCGTTCTGCCCTGCCCAACGTTGTGCTGAGGTCGTAACCGCTCGCGGCAGAAACTCAGCCGTCGCCTGATGCTAAATCTCCAACCGCATCTGTCTCTACCTATCAACGCGAAGCAAGTTGGTGCTGTCCCTCAGCGTTAATCAAGCTGACGGCGAAGCCAGGCGCGCGCCATCTTCCAATCACGCTCGACAGTGGCATGTCCAATGCCAAGAACTTCTGCGGATTGCTCGATAGAAAGCCCGCCGAAGAATTTCAATTCAACAATCCGGGCCTGCTGCGGATCGACGGTCGCCAACTCTTCCAAAGCTTCATGCAATGCGAGCACATCAAGGTCCGGTTTCGTAGATAACTCAGGGGCGCTGGTAATCGAAAGTCGTTCCTGCTTGGATCCGCCTCGTTTTTCCGCGTGCTTCGAACGGGCGTGGTCGACCAGAATGCGACGCATTAGTTGCGCTGCAATGCCATAAAACTGAGCCCGGTTGTGCCAGTGCTCATTATGCTGATCAACGAGTCGAAGATAGGCCTCATTAACCAGCGCGGTTGGCTGAAGTGTGTGGCCCTGCCGCTCCCGACGAATGTAATTTCCAGCCAGCCGGCGCAGTTCCTCATAAACGAGAGGCATCAATTTCTCGAGCGCGGTCTGGTCGCCTTTGTTCCAGCGAATCAGGAGTTGGGTTATGCCGTCGGGACTTTGCATTAGTGCCGGTTCCAACCCAGCTCGGAAGGGTCAAAAACGTTTGTTCTCAGTAGCTTCGTGTCGGGCAGTTGGGTGCTCATGGATTCTACCCCAGGAAGTTTTCAGACTGTGAGGGATTTTCCGCGCGCCGTCCGCGTTAGTCAGTGAGGGGCTTTCGGGGACGAAGCGCAAGTCGAGAGTATCGGCCGCCCCAAAACAAATCGCCTGGGACTCGGCTTCAGCCCACGCAATGAAATGAGGATAAACCAATGAAAAAACAAATTTATGGATTAGTGATGCTGATGATGCTTGTGACGGTCGTCGGTCTTTCCCCCGCAAACGCGCAGAGCGGCCCTTCTGAGCTGAGAACAAACATACCGTTCGAGTTCAACGTAGGAAACAAGGTAATGCCGGCGGGTGAGTATATCTTGAGATGTGTCAATCCGAGTTCGGATTTGAAAGTGATGCGGCTCTTCAGTGCGCGCGGACACGAGAGCGTGTTGCTTCAGACCCGCAGCGTGACTCGCGATGCGGCTGCCGACACGAAGTTGGTGTTCAATCGTTATGGCGAGCGCTACTTCCTCGCCCAGGCGTGGTTGTCGGCTGATAACACTGGCATGCAGTTGCCAAAGTCTCGCTGGGAAAAACAAATGGCTGGTGAACTGGCCGCTAACAAGCGCGCCACAGTAGAAGTCGCGCTAAAAGCCAAAAAATAACTTCACCGTGCTCACGCCCGGACTTCAGCAAGCAGAGAATTCAAATGGGGAACTCGCTGCAAGCTGACAAACGACAACCCGAAGCTTACAGGCTTCGGGTTGTTGCGATTGGAGGGATCAGTTTGAAGGATTCCGACACCGGGCTAAAGCCAGAGTCTGAATGAGACTGCAAGGCCGGCCAACCCGCTAATCGTTCTTTGGTGGTGTCATAGATAGATACTACACACTACCTGGTTTTTTCCCTTCCCTGTTCACTCCAATTTGTTAGACTCGCACCGCTCTGCTCATTTCAGTTTTCAACCTTTCGAATGAGCGTTTCAGAACCTGCAACTCCCAACCTGCGCACTGAAGCCATAGCAGGCATCACCACGTTTTTTACGATGGCTTACATCGTCGTCGTGAATCCGGCCATCCTTTCGACAGCAGGCACGGGCATGGCTTTCAGTGGCGTGCTCACGGCCACGGTGCTGGTCTGCTTTGTCATGACGCTCTTTATGGGCCTTTACGCCAAGCTGCCGTTCGCTGTAGCGCCAGGTATGGGCATCAACGCCTACTTCACCTTCACGATAATTCTCACGCAAAAAGTTTGGTGGCAGGTGGCGCTGGGAATTATTTTTTGGGCGGGCGTCCTGTTTCTCGTCATTTCGGTTACGCCCGTCCGCGAAACGATCGCGAAAGCTATTCCCACTGAACTGCGACTGGGAACTGCCGCCGGCATCGGGATTTTCCTGACGTTCATCGGACTAAAAAACGCCGGGCTCATCACGTCTGATCCAGTCACCTTCGTTAAGTTGGGAACGCTGGGCATTCCAGCTTTACTGACCGTCGTCGCCACGGCTATCTCAGTTTGGCTGCTCACGCGTCAAAACGCCTTTGCTTTTCTGGCAGGCATCGTTTTCGCAACCCTGCTTGGATGGGCTTTCGGTTTGGTAAAAGCTCCGGATAGGCTCTTCAGCGCGCCCGATTTCAAGACGGTCTTTCTAAAACTTGACATCCTCGGTGCTTTAAGACTCTCACTGCTACCGGCAATCATCGGCATATTGTTCACTGACCTGTTCGATTCGATTTCAACTTTTATTGGCGTCGCCCATGCTTCAGATCTACTCGATAAGGACGGCCATCCCAAAAATTTGAAACAAGGTTTGATTGTTGATTCGTTTGCGACCCTCGGCGCGGGTCTGGCGGGTAGCTCGTCGGGAACGGCTTACATTGAAAGTGTGGCGGGAATCAACATAGGTGGCCGCACCGGAATGACCTCAGTTTTCACGGCGCTCTGTTTTCTGCCTTGTTTCTTTCTGGCGCCGCTCGCGGGAATGGTGCCTTCGTATGCGACCGCCTCGGTCCTGATACTGGTAGGCGCATCCATGTTCCGCAGTGTCGGCAAGATTTCGTACTCAAAGATCGAAGAAGGCTTGCCGGCATTCCTGACCATAATTCTTATTCCCCTCACGTTCTCGATTACGCAGGGAATTCTATGGGGCTTTATCTCTCATGTGGGCCTCTACCTGCTTGTCGGCCGCCGTCGCGACATTCATCCAGTGATGTATGTGCTGGCCGCTATCTCCATCGGGCTGCTGTTGTTGGAACACGTGCGTTATTCATAGGCCCGTTGCTGTGCTTCAACTTGCCACGAGAAGAGCCTGCCTTAAATAGTTTTCCAGCGGATCGTCCTTAATTATCTTCACAACGTGTCTCTTAGGATGGACACTTTCAAGTTGTCCAACAGTTGAAACTTTCGAAACTCGGCATAGCTTCTGAATGATTCCTTCCGGAACGGCAGTTGCCAGTCGAATATCGCTCGACTAACAGACAATAACAGACAAACCTCGCGATCCTTTCAGGGCAGTAACTCACGCAACGCTTCGCAGGGTTGGGCCGAAAACCGATCCCGACCGGGCTTGCCGCTTAATTGGAAGCCTCTACTTCAACGCGAACCCTTTATGGACACAATGCAGCCAGCCCGATAACGAAACCGTATTGCGGCGACGAGGTCTGGCCGGCACTGAACCGTTGAAGAGTCAGGCAGCCGGATCAAAGAGGAGCGAATGACCGCAGGAGATTGTTATGACTAGTTTAAAGATTAAGCTGATCGTAGTGACACTACTTCTTGGAGTTTCTATTTGGCTGATTTGTCAGCCCCGCCCTGGCGAAGCCCAGGTGCCAGGTCGAACCCTATTTGTACGCGGGTTTGTAGCAGTCGGAATCCCTGAGGCGACGCAAAAGTTGAAGGACATCGCTCTGCCCAACGCGAGAGTTTTCCTGGTGCGATTTGACGATTTGAATAAAGTTATTGCCTCTTCACCCACAGACTTGAGCGGCCGTTTTGCCATTAAGACTGACGCCACTGGTACCTTCACTCTTTGTGTCGCAGCAGACGGCTTCCCCCGATTTTGTTCAGGACAGGAGTTCAGGCTGTTCAAAACGTCGAAATATTACGGGACTCTCCGCTTGCCGCTGCCGCGAAATTCCAAAAGTGCCGCCGCTTACGGTGAGGTCACACTGGCAGATGGGAGTAATCCGCGCGGATTCGAGCCGTTCCTCGGAGTGAACGCATATGGCCGGGTAAAACTCAGCGTCGCCGGCACTTCGCAGCATGAGGCATACATCAATAATTTCGGTGAGTACATAGTTCCCTCAGTGCCGATTGACAGCGACTTTAGTTTGGCAGCCTCTATCGAGAAAGAGCACCTGGAACGACGGATCCGCAAGCTGACCAAATTGCAACCCGGACGTGCTTATCCAATCGATTTTCAGTTCCGCAACAGCAAGCCAACGATACGTGTGATGTCGGCGACCAAAGGCGGCAAACGACTTCAGATGGCGACGCCCGGAAGCGCCATCGTTTTGAAGGCCGTAGCCCAGGATCGTGAGGGCGACAAGCTGCAGTACCGCTGGATGTTGCCGGATGGAACCACGATTGGACCCACAACCGACTCGGAAGTTCCCTGGACGGTTCCAGCGCGCAGCGGGCGTTTCCCGATCACGGTCCTGGTAAGCGACAACCACGGCGGCTATACACGAAGTTCATTTTCAGTGTTGGCGAAGTCAGGCGGTGTGCCTTTCAGCGGCACAGTGGTAGATCCGAATGGCACGGGCGTTACAGGAGCGTTGATCGAAGTCAACGGACGAATTACCAACGCTAATAGCTCTGGTCGCTTTAGTCTCGAGGTGCCACTTGATGACAAGTATGTTTTGACGATTCGGAGCGCTCCCGGCGGGGCTCCGAATCCGGCTTACGGCACGATCTCATTTGTGTATACCGGGTCGATCGTGGGAGGACGTTGGGTTCTACGACCGGCACAGGTTTTCGCCGTTGATCCCACTCATCCGATAAAGCTGCAACAGAAGCGCAGCCGCAAGGATTGTCAGGGTTCCCTCGCGAGTAAGATTGACTGGAGTGGCTACCTCGGACAGGGTTTGTTTGAGTGGCAGGACGGCAGGGGTAATGTTCGTTCACTTTCGGAATTAAGTCGCAGGAGACCTAAAGATATTCAGGGAGTAATGCGATTACTCTCAAGAACCAATAACGCCCTGCCGCGTCACTTCGCTCAGATTACGAAAGTAAAAGCGACCAGCTATGACAACGAAAGCGTGGTGCCGTGCTCAAACGGTATTCAAATTGAAATTCCGGCTAATGCCCTGGAGAATCCGACTACGAGACTTGCTCCGACGGGGAATGTGGAGGTTGCACTCTCTACCGTCGACCTGACTTCAGGAGATCAGATGCCTGGTGATTACTCGGCATTGGATTCAAACGGCAAGGCTCGCAGTATGGAAAGCTTCGGCGCGGGCGGTGTCGAAATCAGGTCAGGCAATACACGCTTCAACCTCAAATCGGGCATGGAAGCCACCATGACGATTCCCGTCGATGCTACCCAGATCGCCGGTAATGCGACACCGCCTCCAACTATTCCATTTCTTTTCTATGACGAACAAAAGGGCCTGTGGCGACAGGATGGCGTGGCGACTCTTACTGGGTCTGGTGCGAGTGCAGCCTACGTGAAAAAAATTAAACACTTCTCTTCGATGAATGCGGACATCTTAAAGTCGGGTCAATCGTGCGTGGCCGTCGAAGTTGATCCACTGGCGAATTTCACGCTGCCCTTCAACGTTGAGGTGACGCTGCCGCCTTCAGTCGTAAATCCTAATGTGGTCCAGGTCCGCACACTGACAGTCGACTCATCGAAAAGCAATGTCATATACAACCTGCCGAACAATACCAACATCGTCCTGACACCGATCATTTCCGGAGTCAAACCGGATGGCTCCGTCGGCAACGTACCTGCGGGCGTGTTCGTGGTGAACACAGGGGGGCCGCAGGTATCTGCCGGCAATGTACCCACGCCAAATGGCGATGGGACCTACTACGCGGAGACGAACGGGATACCCACCGGCCCGTGCGGATCGCGGGTAACGCTCAAGTTGTTAAGTGTGCCGCCACTGGGAGGAGGTTTTGAGTTTCTCCAGGGCTTCTACTTTGAGGCGAGCAACATCAGGGAATTGACGCTGAGTAATCCAACGGTCGCTGCGGCTGTTGAGCAGGGCGCGGTAGATTATTACTCTCAATCCGATCCACGTTCATTGCGCGCGAGCTTTAATTTGTTTAAGCAGCAGAACAAATTTGGTCAGGCATTAAACGCCAACGAAGTTGAGTGGGACGCGCAATATGCCAACTCAGGAGACCTTGGCTTTGGACGCGACATGCATTGCCGTCGCAACGTCGGAACAGACGGGGCATTTGATGTGGCTTGCTACGTGACGAATTACGGCCAGCCTCCGATCTTCGAAGTGGATCAGTTAGACGCTGACCATGCGCTGGCGGGCTTGAACCCAGATGCCACGGTGGCGATGGAATTTTCGCGCGTTGAGAATGCGCTGAATGTAAACCCTGAGTTTCCCGACAATAACAGGGTGGTCAAGTTTTATGTCTATGGTACAGATCCAAATGGACCGACCGTCAAAAAGGCCGACCTTGATGGTTTTGGGGAACGTCCTGTACCACAGTTATGCGTCATTTGCCATGGCGGCCAGGTGGCGAGCGTTCCGGCTGACCCTAATGATCCCGGTGGACCAAAGAAGGGCGCCTTCACGAGTCGCAACGACATCATGAGCATGACGGCAAACTTTCTTCCTTTTGATTTACACCTCTACAATTTCCCGGCAGCCAAGAGTAAGGCCGCTCAGCAAACTAATTTCAAAAACCTCAACCGGGATATTGTTAGAGAAGTAGCAGCCGGGAGCGGTGCTAACGGAACGGCCATAGTTGAGTTAATCGACACAATCAATCCCGCGGCACAAGCGGCGCAACTTGAAGACGCCGTCATTACCAATTGGGATGGCGGTAACCCGGCGTCAGACAGTCACCGCTTCTATCGGGACGTTTTTGCGCGGGCGTGCCGAACCTGCCACGCCGCGCAACCATTTAGCGCTCCGCCCTACACGAACAAAGTTGATTTTCAGAACGACATTGGCACCGTACAGCTTAGGGTGTGCTCACAAAAAATCATGCCCCACGCGAAACGGACCAATGACATCTTTTGGACGAGTTTGGCTCCCAGTATGCCGGCTTTTCTTCAGCTCTACGGTCAGACTTTTCCCAACTGGTCTACACTCGGCAGTTCGCAATGCGGTCTGTTTTTCCAGCCTGGCAGCACGCCGCAGTCCCTATTCACAACCGAGATATACCCGATACTTGTCAACAACTGTTCTGGCTGTCACAGCGCGGTCGGCAATGCGAATTTCTCGGTGGGAGGAAACGCCGCCAGCGTCTATAGCAGCATTACGACCGCGATTGCGAAGGATGGCGTTTCGAAATACATCGTCCCCAACAACTCCGGCACCAGTTTGATTTTCAAACGCATTAGTGCGAACCCCGGTCCTCGCATGCCGCTGGGCGGACCAAACCTGGTTGTCACCGATACAGACAACCCGGCCGATGGTATCTTCGATGCAACTGAAATTTTGAATTGGATCAATGCCGGCGCGCCCGGGCCGTGACCCGATATCCAAAAACCGCGCGGAGATCAATGCATCCGATAGAGTTGTCGAGGGCTCTGCCAAAAAAAGAAACCCGCAAGTTCTACTGAGCTTGCGGGTTTTCGGTGCTTCCTGGATCTGTGCTGTCTGTGTCTAGTTCCGGGTATGTGTGGGCCTGATTTCCCCACAGAGACACGAAGGAACACCGAGGTAGCACAGAGAAAGCCGAAATTGCAACAACACCTTATCCGACAACTCAACTTGCGTTCTTAGTACCACTCAGTTGTAAAGTACGTCATCTTGGCGAGTGCAAAAACAAACAATCAACTCATCGGCAAGTCAGCGTCGCGCAAGGAAGGCCGCAAAAAGGTAACCGGCCAGGCTCTTTATGTAGACGACATTTCCTTTCCGGAAATGATCTTCGGGGCCACTGTGCGCAGTTCGGTTCTCCGCGGCCGCATCAAGAACATTTCCTTTGAAGGCGATATTCCCTGGCAGGAGTTTACGATCGTTACTGCCAAAGATATCCCGGGCGAGAATTATGTCGCGCTGATACTCAACGACCAACCTTACCTGGCAGACACCGTTGTAAATCACCCCGAAGAGCCGGTCGTTCTGTTGGCCCATCCAAACAAACATCTACTGGAAGAAGCGCGTCGGCACGTGCGCGTCGAGTATGAAGAACTGCCGTCCGTCCTCTCGCTTGAAGATTCCATCACCAGGAAAGAGATCATTTGGGGAGACGATAACGTATTCAAGTCGTTTCTGGTCGATAAGGGGAACGTGGACGAAGCGTGGGCAAAGGCCGACTTCATTGTCGAAGGCGAGTATTACACGGGCGCGCAGGAACAACTCTACATCGAGAACAATGGGGCGATTGCAATCGTCAGCGACACAGACGGAGTGACCGTTTGGGGATCGATGCAGTGTCCCTACTATGTTCACAAAGCACTCGTGAAACTGTTTGCATTGCCCGAAGAGAAGATCCGCGTGATTCAAACTGAGACCGGCGGCGGCTTTGGCGGCAAGGAAGAGTATCCGTCACTGATCGCCGGTCATGCCGCGTTGCTCGCACTGAAGTCAGGCAAGCCGGTGAAGATGATTTACGATCGCGCCGAAGACATGGTAGCGACAACAAAGCGACATCCCTCGCGTACGCGCCACAAAACAGCAGTGACAAGGGACGGCAAGCTCCTGGCCATGGATATCGAATTTGTTATTGACGGCGGCGCTTATTGCACGCTCTCGCCGGTCGTTCTTTCGCGGGGCACCATTCACGCCGCCGGTCCCTACTACTGTCCAAACGTTCGCATTAGCTCGCGTGCGGTGGCGACGAATGTGCCTCCGCATGGTGCGTTCAGAGGTTTCGGGGCGCCGCAAAGTATCTTTGCTTTGGAACGGCAACTCGATAAAGTTGCCAAAACCTTAGGACTTACTCCGGACGAATTTCGCCGCCGCAACTTCGTAAAAGAAGGAGAGACAACGGCAACCAGCCAGGTGATTCGCGAGAAGGTAGACATGAATGGCCTGCTCGATCGCGCGCTTGAGCTGACCGGCTATCATGAGAAGACGCAGCGCTTCGCGAGCGAGAACGGACAGGAGCACACGGCAGGAGCAGATGGCAGCGCGCAGGCGCAGTCGGCAAGAGCAGACGGCACGAGCGGCTTGGACGCGAGCAGTAGCCAGTGGGGCAGTATCCAGCGGGGCAGTAGCCCGACCGAAAAGGAGCGGGGCAGTAGCCCGACCGTAAGGGAGGGCTCCGATTGGTCAGGCTCGCGAGTAAAAAAAGGCATCGGGTTAGCATCATTCATGCATGGCGCGGGCTTTACCGGTTCGGGCGAGGTTTACCTTGCATCGGTTGTCGGTGCTGAAGCGACTGCCGATGGCTGCGTGCAAATTCTTGCTGCCAGCACTGAAATCGGTCAGGGCACCAACACAATTTTTTCGCAGATTGCCGCGCAGGCTCTTGGCGTCGATGAATCTCTAATCGAGGTCGCGCAACCTGATACCAGTAAAGTCCCCAACAGCGGACCAACCGTCGCTTCGCGCACCTGCATGGTCGTGGGCAAACTGGTGGAGTCGGCCGTGATCGGTATAAAGCAGACTCTGGTAGGCAGCGGATTGCTGCAAGAGACGTACACTCAGTCCGAATTTCAGAATGCTTGCTCCCAATACATCGAGAGCTTTGGTCCACTTAAAGCGTTCAGCAAATATCAGCCGCCGCCAAACGTCTATTGGGACGATGAAAAATATCAAGGTGATGCCTACGGCACGTATGCCTGGGCGGTCTATGTCGCTGAAGTTTCGATTGACATGCTGACTTACGAGGCGCGCGTTGATGACTTTGTCGCGGTACAGGAAGTAGGTCGGGTGATCAATCCGGTACTCGCAGCCGGCCAAATCGAAGGCGGCGTCGCCCAAGGCATCGGGTTTACGCTTTTTGAAAATGTTGTCTGGCAAAATGGGCGCATGGCAAACGGG
Source organism: Pyrinomonadaceae bacterium (assembly GCA_035297925.1). Classification (GTDB taxonomy): domain Bacteria; phylum Acidobacteriota; class Blastocatellia; order Pyrinomonadales; family Pyrinomonadaceae; genus PSRF01. The sequence goes on from DATGYM010000364.1 coordinate 21,570, forward strand.
CAAATGACTAACTACATCATTCCCACTGCCGCTGACATTCCGCCGATCCGCGTTTATTTCGAAGAGAACCCTTATGCCTACGGGCCAGGCGGGGCAAAAGGCATTGGGGAATTGCCAATGGACGGCGCCGCGCCTGCGATCCTCAGTGCGATTGAAAACGCGACTGGTGTGAGTTTCAACCACGTGCCGTTAATGCCGGAAGCAATGATTGAAGAGTTGAGTGCTCAGCACGGAGAAGCGGGGGCAAGCCACCCTTCCCAATCCTGAGACTTTTTCGGCTACCCGGTCGACATACCATTGAATCGCTCTCAAGAGGGTGTTTGTTTAGCTTGGGGTAAGGAAGGTGGGCTTGCCCCGCATCTAATTAGCTCAAAATGGAATCAACCAACAAAAGACTGAACCTGGGGTTTTGCGTGAACGGGACGATGCGAACCGTTGAAGTCTATCCGATGGAGCGCTTACTTGACGTGTTGCGCGAGCAGTTGCACCTCACCGGCACAAAGGAAGGCTGTGGGGAAGGCGAATGCGGCGCCTGCAGCGTGATGATCGACGGCCGCATCGTCAATAGTTGCCTGGTACCGGTCGCTCAGGTTGAAGGCGCTACTATTAAAACTATTGAAGCTGTGGCAACCGGCGACCAGTTGCATGCGGTGCAGCAGGCTTTTATTGAATGCGGTGGAGCGCAGTGTGGTATTTGTACGCCGGGCATGGTGATGGCTGCGGTGAATCTGCTCGAGCGAAATCCGAATCCTACGGAAGCCGACATTCGCAATGGACTGGCAGGAAATCTCTGTCGTTGCACGGGCTATATAAGAATTTTTGAATCCGTGGTGCGCGCTTGCCGGAGATGAACGGCTATTATGGTGGATATTCTGGATGAGCTTCGTAATTTGGTTGCGGTTCTTGATGAGAATGGGATCGAGTATGCGTTGTGCGGCGGTATGGCCATGGGCGTTCATGGTCGGGCTCGAACGACTATCGACATCGATCTACTATGAATCAAGTTGATATGTCCGCCAAAGCCGTTACTGCGCGGCTCAAACGTATATCTCAATTACGACGACTTTACCTGTCTTTGCAAAAGGCCAGGCTGCCTGAGGAACATTACGTGAAAATGCCAGAGCAAGAGAGCAAGACTTTACCAGGTCAGATCAGGAATCCGAATTGAGAGGGCACGTTCCAAGTTACGCATTGGTTTCGCCGGAAAGTTTGAGCGCAGCGCTTGCCGTGCTCGCGCGCGAACCGGGAGTGTGGCAGCCGTTTGCCGGCGGCACCGATCTCATGGTGTTGTTGGAGTCGGGAAAACTCCCGCACCGGAACTACCTCAACATCTGGAATCTCGACGAGCTTCGCGGCATTACAGCGGCTCCGGAACAGATCACGCTCGGCGCGCTTACCACCTACACCGACCTGCAACGCGATCCGATTTTGCGCGCAGAGTTTCCGATGCTTTGCCAGGCGGCGAGCGAAACTGGTGGACTGGCAATTCAGAACCGCGGCACCCTCGGCGGCAATATTGCAAACGCCTCACCCGCGGCAGATTCTCCTCCTGCTTTGCTCGCCTACAATGCTGAATTGGAACTTCTTTCAGTGCGCGGCTCACGTTGGGTTCCGTACCAGAGCTTTCATACGGGTTACAAGCAAACCATCATGCAGCCGGACGAGCTGCTGGCCCGCATCCGCCTGCCGCGTTTGTGGCCCGACTGGCAGCATTACTATCGCAAGATCGGAACGCGCAAGGCGCAGGCAATATCCAAAGTGTGCTTCGCCGCTGCGGCACGACTAAATGAAGGTACAATTGAGTCGATACGAATCGCACTCGGCAGCATCGCGCCCGTTCCGCTTCGTTGTCGCCGGACGGAAGATGTATTGACAGGAGCCACCCTCGATGAAAACAGCATCGCCAGAGCGCGCACGGAATTCGCTACGGAGATTGTTCCCATCGACGACATTCGCTCAACTCGCAACTATCGCCTTAAAGTCAGCCTGAATGTGCTGGAAGATTTCCTCCGCCGCCTCATACCCGCATGACCTGCACACGCGCAAATCGTCGAGCCTGTGCCTTTATAGGCCTGATAGTATTTTTCCTGCTAACTGCGACGGCTGTCTCGGCCGATTGCCCATATCAGACGGCGCCGCCAGCCGGAAATCCGCTGCACCTGCTTGTGCTGGGCGACTCGGTAATGTGGGGGCAGGGACTTAAAGAAGAAGAAAAGTTTTCGTCGCGAGTGAAGTGCTGGCTGCAACAGCGCACCAATCGAGAAGTCAGGTTACATGTCGAGGCCCACTCGGGTGCAGTCATTTCCGCGACAGTTTCAGCTGCGCCTCTGTTCGTGACCGCTGACGGTGAAGTGAACCTCTCTTTTCCGACAATCAACCAGCAGCTTGATCACGCCATTGAGTTTTACCAGCAAAACACAGCGGCTCCAGCCCTGATCCTGATGAACGGTTGCATCAACGATGTAGGCGTGAAAAGTCTCCTGGCGGCGTCAACTTCGCTTGATGACCTACATGCACGGGCGGCGAAAAGTTGCGGCGAAGACATGTACCTTCTTTTACAGCGAGTAAGAAATAGTTTTCCAGGCGCGCAGATAGTTGTCACCAGTTACTATCCGATAGTTTCCCCGCTCACCGACGATAACGCGTTCCTACGTCTGCTCGTGAAAAAGTTAAATAACCAGGGACCGGAAGCGCGCCGCATGAGTGACAAAGAGATGCGGCAACGTCTGATAGCGATTTCAGATGAATGGTACAAGACCTCAACCACGAGTTTGGCTGAGGCTGTCGGCAGGACAAACTCTTTGTCGGTCGCCGGCTCAACGTCTCCGCAGGTGACGTTTGTCGAAATCCAGTTTGGCCCGGAGCATGTTTTTGCGGCGCCCGAAACGCTGCTATGGAATTTCATGTTTGCGTCTACCAACGTTTCCGGCTTCGCAAAGATCGTGGTGCTGCTTTCATTCGGTACTGCCGCTTACAAACCAAACGATCACATGCGTGAGGCGAGAATCAAGAGTTGCGAACAAACCTTTAAGAAGCCGAAAGGCGTGAAGGAAAATAAGACCGAGAAAAACGCTCGTAAGGATCTCTTTCTGATTTGCCGATATGCTTCGTTGGGTCATCCCAACCACATGGGAGCGTTGATTTATACCGAAGCGATCAAAGGCCGTTTGTTGCCGCTAGTCGAGAAAGCCGGATGGAAACGCGATGTTGATAGCCACCTGACTCTTCAGCGAAAGGACCCGCAACGATGAGCTTCCCCTTCAACGAAATCGACTTCAAACGAAATGCGGTCGAGCCCATCGAATGTATCAAGGCCGGTTGGAATTTGATCAAAAGCCAATACTGGTTGTTCGTGGGCATGACCATAGTCGGAATAATAATCGGCAGCGTCGTGCCCCTGGGTATTCTGATGGGTCCGATGATGTGCGGAATGTATCTGGCACTGTTCCACACCAGAAGAGGACAGCCAATTGAATTTGGCCTGTTGTTCAAGGGCTTCGATTATTTTGGCGACTCCGTAATCGCCACTCTGCTGCACATGGTCCCGGTTTTGATAGTCGTCATCCCTTCCTACCTGCTTTTTTATGTTGGGATCTTCCTGGCGATTCCTCGTGGCGGAGGCGAACCTGATCCCAGAGCGTTGCTCGGCCTGTTTGGGTTCATGGCTATCTTCTGGCTGATGATCGTGATCTTGCTGATCGTGCTGTCCGTTGCTTTCACGTTCGCTTATCCCTTGATTGTCGATCGACGTCTCTCGGGACTAAACGCGGTGAAGCTAAGCATTCGCGCAGCCCTCGCAAATTTCTGGCGGTTGCTTGGCATGTTGCTGTTGACCGGCCTGCTCAGTTTTGCCGGAGTCTTCCTGTGTTATGTGGGAGTGTTTCTGGTTATGCCGCTAGGTTTTGCCGCGATTGCGATGGCCTATGAACAAGTGTTTGGACTCGGGCACGTCGAACCGAATATGCCGCCACCGCCGCCGTTGTTCTCATGAGAAAGCAGTTGGTCAGCTTGCGCGCTCAGTGATCGGGAAGTATTTCAATATGTTTAGAAATGCCGACACCTAATCTTGTGATTCGCGGCCGGCGCGTTGTCTTGCCAGAGTCAATTGCGCCCGCATCCATCCATATTTTTGACGACAAAATCCTGCGCGTCGCTGCTTATGAAAGCGTGCCGAACGGGTGCAGGGTGATCGAAGCAAACGAGGGTTCGTTAGTAATGCCCGGCCTCGTCGATACGCACGTGCACATCAATGAGCCGGGCCGAACCGAATGGGAAGGATTTGCCACCGCAACGCGGGCGGCGGCGGCAGGCGGCGTAACCACGCTGGTTGACATGCCGCTCAACTCCGTTCCCCCAACGACCACGCTCGCCGGGCTGGAAGCGAAGCTGGCAGCCGCACGGAACCATTGTTACGTCGACGTCGGTTTTTGGGGCGGCGTGATTCCGGGAAACATTGCTGAGTTGGCGGCGCTTTATGCAGCGGGTGTGGTCGGCTTCAAATGTTTTCTGATTGACTCAGGCGTCGGTGAATTTCCCAATGTCACTGAGAGCGACCTGCGCGCCGCGCTCCCTGAGCTAACCAGGCTGGGAGCTCTATTGATTGTCCACGCGGAACTTCCCGGGCCGATAAACAGCGCCGGCCTGCAAGCCGGTCCCAGGAGTGATTCTGCACAAAGCAGGACCGACGAGAATGTCAGTCCTACGTCTTACGCAACTTTTCTTGCGTCGCGGCCGCGGGCTGCCGAAGACGAAGCGGTCGCATTAATGATCAACCTGAGCCGCGAGTTTGGCAAGCGCGTTCACATTGTTCATCATTCGTCGGCAGACGCTTTGCCAATGCTGCGCGCAGCCAAAGCATCGGGACTGAAAATCACCGCAGAAACCTGCCCGCATTATCTGACCATCGCGTCGGAAGACATCCCCGACGGCGCGACACAGTTCAAATGTTGTCCGCCAATTCGCGAGCGTCAAAACTGTGAACAACTCTGGGAGGCGCTCGCGAGCCGTACGATCGATATGATTGTTTCGGATCACTCGCCGTGTCCGCCCGAACTGAAGTTGCGGGACAGTGGTGATTTTCTTCAGGCCTGGGGAGGCATTTCTTCGCTTCAACTTCGTCTGCCAGTAGTGTGGACAGAGGGCCGGCGGCGGGGATTTTCCATTCTGGACATGGCTCGCTGGTTATGCAGCGAGCCTGCGAAACTTGTCGGGCTGGAAGGTCGCAAGGGCTCAATTGCCGACGGCAATGACGCGGACTTTGTTATTTGGAATCCGGCAACAGAGTTTCTAGTTGAAGAACATCTGCTTCAACATCGCCATAAGCTAACGCCCTATCAGGGCCGGGTGGTGGCAGGAGCAGTGGAACAAACTTTTCTTCGCGGGCGAAAGATATATGATAGCGGCCAAATGATGAGCGCGCCGTGCGGCTCGTTTCTGACGCGAATAGCAGATTCAAGCAATACAGAGTTCATCCTTTAGGTTGTTTAAACGAAAGCCCGGCAAGCTAAAGCTTGCACTCTAAACTGCGGAGGTAAGGCCATGGCGGAAATTGAATGGGCGTTGGCCGAGGACGCGCCGGTCAAGGAAAAATTTGGCGGGGCCATCAGGGTGCGGACGCTTTGGCGCGCACCTGATGGAGCAGCGGCGCAGGTGGTTGAAATTGATCCGGGCGGCTGCTGGGAAGGCGTCGATCTGCATGAGCCGGGGCCGGAAGAAGTCTACGTCGTTTCCGGCGTCTTCAATGACGGCGTTCGCGACTATCCTGCCGGCAGCTTCATACATAATCCGAAGGGCTCATCGCATGTGCCGCAGTCAAAAACGGGCTGTACTTTGTTTTTATTTTATCCTGAAGGTTAGACGCGCAAATGGATTTTACCGAACTGGTCGATCTCGCTGCGGAAAAACTCGGCGGCGCAGTGCTCGTGGCAAACGATGAATTTTTTGCGCCGAAAGAAAATTTACTCAAGCCTGCCGCTCCTGTCTTCATTGAAGATAAATATACGGATCTGGGAAAGTGGATGGACGGCTGGGAGACGCGCCGTCGGCGAACGCCTGGGTACGACTGGTGCATCGTTCGGCTGGGACTGCCGGGAATTATTCGCGGGGTTGTGGTCGACACGAGTTTCTTTCGCGGCAATTATCCTGAGCATTGCTCGCTTGAAGCCTGCGCGCTTGACGGGCTGCCGACTCTCGCGGAGTTGACTAGCGAAAGTATCAATTGGACGCAACTTCTTCCACAGTTGCCGCTTGCCGGCGATACGCAAAATCGTTTTGCAATTGAGGACGAGCAACGCTACACGCACCTGCGGCTTAAGATTTATCCCGATGGCGGCGTGGCGCGATTAAGAGTTCATGGCGAGGTGGTACCCGATTGGGATCGATTACTACGGGTGGGCGGGGACATCGATCTCGCTGCCGTTGAGAATGGCGGACGCGTAATCGCATGCAGCGATATGTTTTTTGGGCATCGCCACAACTTGATCATGCCGGGCCGCGCGGCAAATATGAGCGACGGTTGGGAAACCAAGCGCCGTCGCGGACCAGGTCACGACTGGACCATTATCAGGCTCGCACGACCGGGCCAGGTGCGACGCGTGGAGGTCGATACAGCCTGGTTCAAAGGGAATTTTCCTGAAAGCTGCGCGCTCGAAGCGAATGCCCTGGGTAATCTGCCTGAAGAGAAGCTAACGGATCTGTCTGTTGTCTGGAAAAGCATTTTGCCGCGTACAAAGTTGCAGGCGCATACGCGTCATTTTTTTGAAAAGGAGCTTTTTGATGCCGGCATCGTTTCGCATTTGCGTTTCAACATCTTCCCCGATGGCGGCGTGAGTCGCTTGCGGGCGTACGGAAGCCCGGCGAGTTGAAGCGGGCGTAAGCACCCGGGATCAGCAATTGACACATGGAAAGCTCATCGCGGCAAACCGACCTGGCCACGCTGAATTCGATTTCAGCACGCGCAGCGGAAGCAGAATTTTTGAAATGTTGTGGCTCGCAGAATTGGGCAACGCAAATGGCCGGCGCTCGTCCCTGGGACACAGTCAACGAAATGATTGCCGCTGCTAACCGCATTTGGTGGAAGCTCGGGCGGCAGGATTGGCTCGACGCTTTTCACAGTCATCCAAAGATCGGAGAAAAAAAGGCAGTAACTCCTACGGTGGCTGAAGCGCAACGGTGGTCTGAAGCTGAGCAAGCGGGAATCCGGAATTCTGCGCCCGAGACACTCCGTGCGCTCGCAGAGTTAAACCGGACCTACGAAGAAAAGTTTGGGTATATCTTCATCGTGTGCGCCACCGGCAAGAGCTCGGAAGAAATTTTGCCGATTCTGCGGGCTCGGGTTGGGAACGACCCCGAAGGCGAGCTGCGGGTGGCTGCGACTGAGCAGGCAAAGATTACCGAATTGCGTTTGCGAAAACTTGTGGCGACATCGGCCTCTTAGTGCATGATCCTTAGAATTTTCTTGTTGACACTCGACTCCAGAAGGTTAGACTCCAAGCTCGGATGAGCACCATCTCAACGCACATACTCGACGTCTCGCGCGGCGCGCCGGCCGGCGGCGTCGCAGTTCATCTTGATATTCAGAACACGAATGAAACCTGGACGGAGTTGAGCCATGCCTGGACCGACGAGGATGGCCGCGTGAAGCCCTTCTTTCTGGTCGAAGAACCGCTTTCGGGTGGCGTCTACCGGTTGGTGTTCGATACGGAACACTATTTTTCGGAACTCAACATCGAGTTTTTCTATCCGCAGGTAACCGTCGTATTCAAAGTCTCCGATGCGGCGCAACACTATCACGTGCCGCTATTGATCAGCCCCTTCGGCTACTCCACTTACCGCGGCAGCTAGTACTTCGTAACGCAAGCCGTCAGCTTGCAAACACAAACTAACAGTTTGCGCTACGCCAATGACAATTAATCCGACCCTGAGCGAATGGCTTAATCTGATCCTTCGCTGGATCCATGTCTTCGCGGGCATCATGTGGGTCGGCACCACTTACTACTTCACCTGGCTCGATGCGCGCTTGACGGAAGAAGAGAAAGCTGTCGCCAACACCAACGCCGGCCAGGCCGCGCAGATTTGGATGGTGCACAGCGGCGGCTTTTACGTTGTTGAGAAACGGAAGGTGCCGGATCTTGCTTCGCGTACGCTGCATTGGTTTCGCTGGGAAGCCGGCACTACCTGGCTCAGTGGCTTTGCGCTCCTCGTGCTGGTTTATTACATCGGCGGCGGCGCGCTGGTGGATCCCGACGTTTGCGATATCAGCGTAGGCGCGGCAGTGACGTTGGGTCTGGGCGTTCTAATAGCCGGTTGGATTATTTACGATTTGCTGATGCTGTCGCCGTTGGGCAGGAACGAGAGAGCGTTTGCAGTAGTTGCCTATCTTTTGCTGGTTGGCCTGAGTTACGGATTGACGCGATACCTGAGCGCGCGTGCGGCATATATTCACGTGGGCGCTGTGATGGGAACAATCATGGCTGCGAATGTCTGGATGCGCATCCTGCCGGCGCAGAAGAAAATGATCGCGGCAATCAATGTGGGACAAAAGCCTGACGATGCTTTGAGTGCGCAAGCGAAGCTGCGTTCCAAACAAAACACTTTCATGGCAGTGCCGCTGGTCTTCATCATGATCAGCAACCATTTCCCAGGCGTCACCTATGGCGACCGTAACAATTGGGCCATCCTCGCGGTGCTCATCTTGCTCGGTTGGGTCGCGGCGAAATTCATCCGACGAGCCTAGTACGGCCTGCTTGCTTGTTTCTTGGTAAGGGCTTTGCACAAAAATCGTCACCTAGCAGAACCGGGAGCGGTAACGACCGGCCAGATGTTCAACTGAGAGTGAGCAATAAAGGCGAGGCTTGAAGAATTCTACTGTTGGAGTTGCGTCCGTGGCCGGTCGCTACCGCTCTCCGGTTCTGATACGGGCGCGCAGAGTCGTTGTTTACGTCTGGTGCAAAGACTCTTGTAAAAATTTTTTCCACGAGAGACCCTGCTGAGATTTTTCATTTGTCATCAAAGGACAACTGCGACGAGCGGAGGAAGCTCCTGGAAAATCTTCGTCTTGTTGTTCTGACTATCGTCTCGAGCGGACAGGCAGGCATGCCTGTCCTACTTACTTTGCCAACGGAAAAATCGGTTCGATAT
>DATGYM010000365.1:0-9396 GCA_035297925.1 Pyrinomonadaceae bacterium
GAGAAGCTTTCTTACTTCATGTGACCGAGGCCCAGTTTTGCTCGAATCTTTATTACTTCCGGCAACGTCGGCGAACCGTTCTGGAGCCCGGGGGGAACCGGAGAATCTCCTTTTGTCACCGGATCGACGCTTCTTATCAACAACTCTGTCACGAGATCGTCGCATAATTCATTCTAGCTTAGGACCTGTATCCATGAAGTGCTAACGTAGAGCCGCCAAAAAGACGTTCACAACGCATGGCGCCCGAGGCGCGTCTAAGCAGGGAACATATTTTTTGTAACCGCGTTTTAGCTAGAGAATGTCACAACTTTTCGCCAACTTCGAAGTTAACAAAGATGCCCGCTGGCCGATTATTTCCAGGTTATTGGCAGTGTCACTGGTGGGACATCTTATCTTCATCACGTGCGTGCTTTACATACCCGGTGTCCGGGACGCTTTCAACCTGGCTAGTCTCATTGCCGACACGAGGTTTGTCGACAAACCGTATGAAAAAACGGAAATCGGAGATGACGTTCAATTTGTAGAACTGGCGAACAATAAGTTTCATTATCCCGAAGGATACTTCGCCCTGGAGGCGCAAACTGGCACGACGCTGCCGCCCCCTGCTCCGGAGCAAATAGTTGTTCAATCGCAACCGCCTGTAGTCCAGCCGGAACTCGCGCCCTCGCCGGTTGCCAGTCCCTCGCCCGTTTCAATGGTTTCTCCTTCACCTGCGTCAACTGCTTCGCCATCCGGCACCACAGCGGAAGCTAAATCTGGTCCGAGTCCACTTAAAAGTCCGGCGCTGACGGCAGACGAAACCCAGACGAAGCTCGAGGAAACAGCCGCAAAAAATAATATTGATCTGCCAAAAGAAAACGAGATCAATAAGAAGGCCCTGAAAGATTTTGCTGCCTACGCGAATGATTTGAAGAAGCAGGGTAAGCTCGATCTCAATCAGCCGTTCGAAATCATTATTGAAGCCGAACTCGATCAGGACGGAAAGTTGAAAAACGCGAAGTTCACGAAGAAGGCGGGCGATGCCAATCTCGTGGATTTGTTTGGCCGCATGGTTGCCGCCTTAAACGATAGCGGCTTTCTCGTCTACCTAAAGCCGGTTGACCGGGATAACCCCGGATCAAAAGTAGTCTTCACAATCAAACAGGGTGAAAGCGAAGTTTTGGCTACAGTCGAATCTGAAGCATCGTCCGTGGAGAGCGCTCGCGTATTGGCGAAGGGATTCAATGCGGCGTTATTGATCGGCGCTGAGTCGCGAGCGGGAAAAGACGAAGAAGCGTTGCTTCGAAATACAAGCGCCGACTCTGTTGGCAAGAAAATTGTGTTTAATTTTACGATGCCGCGCCGGGCCGTAGTGGACCTGATAAAGAAACAACTCGCGCCGGACAAACCAAGTTAGGCGCGAATTAGGCCGGCTTGATACCTATCTCACGCTCAACTAAAATCAACAAACTGAGAATAGTGATAACAGACAGCGTTTGTTCGCATTGGATAAAGAAAAAGTTATGGGTTTCGATCAATTACTAACGAAAGTTTTCGGCAGCAGCAACCAGCGTTACCTCAAGTCGGTTCAGCCAATTGTCGACCAGATAAACGCGCTCGAACCGGCAACAAAAAAGTTGTCGGATGAACAACTGCGCGCGCGCACGGCTGAATTCAAGGAGCAGTTACAAAACGCTGTTGCCGGACTGACCGAGATGGATGAGCGCAAGCGCCGTGAACGCGAGGTCCTCGATGACATCCTCCCGGAAGCTTTTGCCATAGTCAGAGAGGCAAGCGTGCGCACCACCGGGATGCGGCACTTCGATGTTCAATTGATCGGTGGCATCGTCCTGCACCAGGGAAAGATTGCGGAGATGCGCACGGGCGAGGGCAAAACGCTGGTAGCTACTTTGCCGGCTTACCTCAATGCGCTGACCGGGCGCGGCGGAGTCCACGTTATTACCGTGAACGATTACCTCGCTTCGCGCGACGCGGAGTGGATGGGACAAATTCATCGCTTCCTGGGCCTCGAGGTCGGTTGTATCCAAAACGACATGGACGACTTTGAGCGGCAGGCAGCCTACGCCGCCGATATCACTTACGGCACCAACAACGAATTCGGTTTTGATTACCTGCGCGACAACATGAAGTTTGACCTGGCCACGTGTGTCCAGCGCGGTCACTACTTCGCAGTCGTTGACGAAGTCGATTCGATTCTCATCGATGAAGCGCGGACGCCCTTGATTATCTCCGGACCGTCGGACGAAGCTACCGACAAGTATTACAAAGCTGACGCGATAATTCCGCAGTTGAAAAAGGGCGAAGAAATCGACGGCAAAAAGACGGGCGATTATGTTGTCGATGAAAGACAGCACACCGCAGTGTTAACCGAAGAGGGCGTCGATAAGTCGGAACGTCTGCTGGGTGTGGGAAACCTATATGACCCTTCGAACATGGAGCTGCTTCATTGCGTTGAGCAGGCTCTGAAAGCGCACACGCTCTACAGGCTTGATCACCAGTATGTGGTTCAGGACGGCGAGGTAATTATCGTCGACGATTTCACCGGCCGTCTGATGAAGGGCCGGCGCTGGTCGGATGGGTTGCACCAGGCGGTCGAGGCCAAAGAAGGGGTGAAGATTGAGAAGGAAAATCAGACGCTTGCGACTATCACGTTGCAAAATTATTTCCGTCTCTATGAAAAATTATCGGGCATGACAGGTACGGCTGAAACTGAGGCGGCTGAATTTCAGTCGACCTACAAACTCGATGTCATCGTTATTCCCACGCACATGCCGATGGTTCGTCAGGATTTCTCCGACGTGATTTACCGCACACTGCCCGAGAAGTGGGATGCGGTCATTGAAGAAATCAGGGACTGTCACGACCGCGGTCAACCCGCCCTGGTGGGTACAGTTTCTGTCGAAAACTCAGAATTAATTGCTCGCCGTTTGCAACGTGAAGGTGTGCCTCACAATGTCTTGAATGCAAAGTATCACGAGCGTGAAGCCGAGATCGTCGCGCAGGCGGGCCGCAAAGGTGCGGTTACCATCGCCACCAACATGGCCGGGCGCGGCACAGACATTTTGCTGGGTGGCAATCCTGATTTCATGGCTCGCGAGTTTCTGAAAAAGGAAGAGGTCGATCCTGACGAGGCATCCGAAGAACAGTGGTCGGTGGCATTTCAAAGGGCGAAGCGCATCGTCGAAACCGAGCACAAGGAGGTCGTGAGTCTTGGCGGCCTGCATATTCTGGGTACCGAACGCCACGAATCCCGTCGCATTGATAATCAGCTCCGGGGACGCGCCGGCCGGCAAGGTGATCCCGGTTCCTCGCGCTTTTTCCTGTCACTTGAGGACGACCTCATGCGCATTTTTGCCGGCGACAAAGTTAAGGCGTTAATGCAGCGTCTGGGAATGGAGAAGGGCGTCGCCATCGAGTCGAAGATGGTTTCCAAGCGCATTGAGTCGGCGCAAAAGTCAGTCGAAGGAAGAAACTTCGAATCGCGCAAACACCTGCTCGAATATGACGACGTCATGAACAAGCAGCGCGAGACGATCTACGGCTTGCGCCGGCAGTTAATGGAGGAGCCGGACCAACGTGAATATCTGATTGGCGATCCGCCGCAGTCTGGCGTTGCCTACGATCTGCTTTCCGATCTGACCCGGCAATATTTGAATCCTGACGTTTCACCCGATGATTGGGATCTTGAAAACTACAAAATTCAAATCAAGACTATCTACGATTTCGACGCCGATGTTGAAGGCGTTGACATTCCTAACTTAACTTCGGCCGAAGTGGTCGATGCGATCTGGGAGAAGCTTAAAGTCCAATATGCTGAAAAGGAACAGCATATTGGACCAGAAGCAATGCGTACCTATGAACGCATCATTATGCTGAACATAATCGATGCGCAGTGGAAGGATCACTTGCTTTCGCTCGACCATCTAAAGCAGGGTATCGGTTTGGTCGGTTACGGCCAGAAAGATCCCCTGGTTGAGTACAAAAAGCAAAGTTTTGACCTTTTTCAGGAAATGCTCGACCGCATCGACACCAGTACGATTCGTTCGCTCTTCAATCTTCAGGTAGTCGCCGAAGAGCCCCCCGAGGCATTGCGACAACGTCGCTTGCCGAGGCGGACCACTTCAATGACTTTCACCGGCCCAAACCAGGGCGCGGCTCCGGCAGGCGAAGAAGCAGGAAAAGTTAAGACCGTCGTCCGTGATCAGCCAAAGGTTGGTCGCAATGAGCCTTGCCCCTGCGGCTCCGGCAAGAAGTATAAAAAGTGCCACGGGGCCGCCGCCTAGTAATGGCTCTGCTTTGCCGAAGGCAGAGCCTCTAACTGCTCCCCTCATACATAGCGCTCACGTGAAAACCCCATTTGAAGTACGCCAATCTGTCTTAAACCTCACCATCGTCAGGAATTTTGAAGTAAACTTTGTTGGGCACTATAAATCCTTTTCGGGATTCTCTTTTAATTCTCTTCCAAATGGCCACAACCATCTCAACAAACCCTGCGGTGCAGGCAATCATTAGTGGCAGCGCGCCTCAACAGGCACGACTCGCGGCCGCGAGCGGACTCTTACCATTGCCGCAGGCTGATTTGCTGGAAGTGCTCGTGGCTTTGCGGCAGGCTGACGATGCTGAAATTGCCGAGGCAGCAGAGGAAACTCTGGCATCACAAGCAGTTGAAGATCTATTGGGCGCCGCCCAAAGCAGCGAGACCTCGCCGGCAGTACTTAATTATCTGGCGAGCGCTTCACTAGTCACTCGCGAAATCCATGAAGCGGTGATTCTGAATAATAAGACCTCGGATGAAGCTGTCGCTGGTCTGGCATCTTCAACATCCGACAGCGCGTTGCTGGATCTAATCGCCACGAACCAGCAGCGGCTTGTGCGTTTCCCCAGGATAATCGAGGCAATCCTGGCAAATTCAGATCGTTCCGCGGAAGCAGAACGGCGTGCGCGTGAAACCAGGCGAGAGTTTTTCGAGAAGGAAAGAGGCGCACAACAGATTGCGCAGGAACTGAGAAGCAGGGGTAAAAGCGCCGCGGCAGAGTTTTTTGAGACCGCCGACCTGACTGCAGGTCTAAGCGTCGAAGATGCCTGGCTAATCGCCGAGCACATCGAAGTAGAGGATGCGGAGCTTGATAGTTCGTGGCTACCGGCCGAACGTTATGAAGAGCTGAAAGCGGAAACGTCCGAGCAAAAGGCAGCCAACTTCAAGCGCGCGATGGAATTTGAACAAGCAGAATCGGGTGCAGTGCCGCCTGAACGCGTGTCACTGATCCGGCGCATTATGTTCATGAATGCAAAAGACCGTATGAAGTTGGCCATGAAAGGCGACCGGGAGGCGCGCAGCATTCTGATTCGTGACTCGAACAGAGTTGTGGCCACGGCGGTTATTCAAAATCCGCGGGTCACCGATCAGGAAGTGGAAAACATTGCAGCAATGAGGACTGTAGCTGATGAAGTCCTTCGTCTCATCTCCATGAATCGCAGCTGGGCTCGTTCTTACGCCGTTATTCATAATCTCGTGCGCAATCCCAGAACTCCAATACCCACCGTACTCAGCACACTGCCGCGCATCCGCACCAAGGACTTAAAACAACTCGCATTAAACAGAAACGTCCCTGAAATGACCCGTCGTCAGGCCGTGCGGCTGGCAGAGGCGCGCTCTGGCGAGTGATTTTATCCAGGAGAGGGTTCCTCCAACTGGAACCGTTGGTGCGTGAGGAATGTTACAGAAGTCTAGTTAAATTGTGCTTGACACGTCACGGTTAATCGGTATAATTTCACACACTGACGCGCAGTTCCATTGATAAGGTGCATTTCAAAGGGAACGCGACCTAATTTTTTAGGACGCCGCGAGGCTTTATCTCACCCGCAGATAGCACCACCTGGTTAACGGGATCGGCCTTTAGTGACGATTCTCAGTTCTTTGCCACCGCTCTGAGTTTGCCCGAACCTACCGGCAGTTTGCCCCGCTGATCGTTAGATTGGCGGGGCACCCTCATTTAACACGACAATAGTATGATTTACTTTTTGGTTAACGCTGGCTTTGTTTCCTGGACTGACTCGACGGGCGCTGGTGCCGGGTTATCCGCCTTGTTACCAGTCATCCGTAAAAACAGCCTTTCGTACTGATCCACAACCCGATCCCAATCGTAATGGCGTTGCACTCTAAGCTGGGCGCGATTGCGGTAACTCTGCACCAGCGAGCCATCTCGCAGAACGCGCTGGAGTTTTTCTGCCAAGTCGAATTCGTCGGCATAAGGAATGCCGGCTTCACCAACTGCCTCAATGTTTTCGGGTGTCGCAAGCGTTAAAACACAATTGCCATACCCCATCGCCTCCAGCAGCGCTGGGTGCGTCCCGCCTACTTCCGTGGCATGCACGTAACAATAAGCATTTTGCTGGAGCGCCCGATAATCCTGGCCAAAAACGAAACCGGTAAAGATTATTCTTTTGTCGCCGCGAGCGCGTTCTTTCAAGCTCGTAATGTAGTCATGAGCATAAGGGGCGTCGCCCACAATCAACAGCCGATAGGCTGTGCGCACCTTCTTGAAGGCTTCGATCACAAGGTGCGCATTGTTTTCCGGTTCAAGTCGCGACACGTATAAAACATAGCGATTTGGCTCAGCCCGCCACCGCCGAACGGCGGCGCGGTCCGGGCGCCGTTCCACTTCTGAGCCGTACGTAATCATCTCTGACTGGGCGGCATAGCGCGCCATGTAATAGTCCTGAATCACTTGCGCGTCGGTCACCATGACATTGGGTAAAATCGTCGCCAGCCGCTCAGCCGCCAAGTAGTATCCCCTGCCCAACCAGCCCCACTTTTTTCTCTTATGTTCCAGGCCGTCGACATTGATCGCGACCGGCGTTCCTGTCAGTCGGAGAATAGGAGCGAACGGCGCATTTGCAGCGTTGCAAATTAGGGCCGCGTCAAATCCCGCCGAGACAGCATGTACCGCGGAAAGGAAGCAGTGAACCACAGTGTCGAAATACTTGTGTCGGATGGTCGGCAGAACCTTTAGCCGCACACCGTGATACTCCAACTGCCTGGGCGAAACGTAATGTGCTCGCCCATAGACGGTGACGTCATGCCCGCGGGTCGCCAGTCTCGTCGCCAGATGTTCAGCGAAAGTTTCGAAGCCGCCGTAGCTCGCGGGAATGCCACGCGTTCCGAGGATAGCAATACGCATAAGACTGAATTTGCAGGTTAGGCGTCGGTCCGCCAGGTTCCTGGCGGGCGCGACGGGCCAATTTCGATGGCTCTCTCGTAAACGGCAAGAGTCTGACGCGCAGTCGCCCGCCAATCGAACAATTTCGCACGGGCCAGACCCTTTATCTGCAGCTCAGCGCGCAAGCCCGGATCACTTATGACTCTCTCAATTGCCGCTGCCATTGCCTCTACGTCGAATGGATCAATCAACAAACCAGCATCGCCGACGACCTCAGGCAAGCTGGTGCGGTTGCCGGCGACTACGGGGGTACCGCATTTCATCGCCTCTAGCGGGGGCAGTCCAAAACCCTCGAAATACGATGGGTAAACAAAACAAAGCGATCCTGAATACAAAGCCGGTAAATCATTTTCCGGAACGTATCCAGTCAAGATCACGCTGTGGGTTAACTCCAGCTCTCTGATGGTTCGAAGCGTTTCATCATACAGCCAGGCGCATTTTCCCACGAGCAAAAGTTTAGGCAGCTTACCTTCCGGACTGGCCCGCCGCAAGCGGGAATATGCGGCCACGAGACGACTCAAATTCTTCCGTGGTTGTATGGCGCCAACCGACAGGATGTACTCGCCTTCTATGCCATAAGTTTGTCTAACTCGTTGCAGTTCTTCAGCCTCTGTGACCGGCCGAAATTGGTCGGCAGCCGACAACGGGATGGCGGTGACTTTTTCCGGCGGCAGCTTGTATGTAGTGATTATATCGCGGCGGGCATATTCCGAGAGCGCAATGACCTGCGTCGCCTCGCGTGCGGAACGACGAACGGTCATGCGCAGTTGCTTTCGGCTGCGCCATTTGAAGGTTTGCGGCAGATGTTCAAACGAGAGATCGTGGATACTAACCACTGCGGGACAGGGCGAAAAGGGTGGCGAAGTAAACTGAACGTGCAGCACATCAACCGGGTGACGTCTTAGTTCAGCACTCAGTGTCAGAGGAATACGAATTAGGGGCGTATGAGGCAAGGTCGACCGCACCGAAAAATTGGGCCACCTGTTGTGGAACCGTTCCACCGCTTCTCGCCGGGTAACGTAGAGCGTGTATTGGTTAACGGCGTCGATCTCAGCGAGCGCTTCAATCAGATTAATTGCGTAGCTCTCGTTACCACCGAGCCCGGTGCCCACAGAATGGGCGTCAATTGCTATTCGCAAGTCGCCTGAGGCTCCTCGATCAGCTCACGAGTTTGTAGCGCGGAGATCAGTTGAAAACCTGATGCCGGTACCGGTCTTTGTGCGACGTCACACAGCCGAAGACTAACTGGTGCTCATTTCCGAAGCGGTTATTTTTTCGTCGCCGCCGATGCTTGCGACTCGCCATGACCACGCGTATCGCGTTCGCGAATGCGCGCAGCTTTACCGCGCAGACCACGCAGGTAGTAAAGCTTAGCTCGCCTGACGCGTCCTCTTTTCACCAAATCAATATGGTCTACGATAGTCGCATGCAATGGAAAGATCCGTTCCACCCCGACACCAAAACTTGTCTTTCTGACAGTGATTGTTTCGCGGGCGCCGCCATGTTTGCGCGCAATTACGACTCCCTCAAACGCTTGCAGGCGTTCTTTGGTCTCAGACTCTTTAATCCGGACGTGAACGCGGATGGTATCGCCCGATTGAAAATCAGGAATACTTTTGCGTAGTTGGGTTTTTTCAATACTATCCAATCGATTCATTTTATTCACTCCACTGAGAACTAAAACTCGATAGTTTGGATTTCGCGCTGGTCCAAACGTATCATTTCAAAAGATCAGGCCGATTCTTCTGCGTTTTCCGTAACGCAGCTTCGCGGCGCCAGCGGGCAATCTCGGCATGGTTGCCTGTTAAGAGCACCTCCGGAACAGCAAGTCCGGCAATTTCCGTGGGCCGGGTGTATTGCGGGTGCGCGAGGCTGCCCTGCGAAAATGACTCGTTCGCCGTCGATGTTTCATTTCCCAGTGCCCCCGGGAGCAATCTTACAATTGCGTCGATAACGACCAGCGCTGCCGGCTCGCCGCCGGACAACACGTAGTCTCCAATCGAGACCTCATCAGTGGCCAGCGCTTCGACAACGCGTTCGTCGACTCCTTCATATCGGCCACAAATAAAAACTATCTGTGACGCACTCTGTGAAAGATCCTGCGCCAGCTTCTGCGTAAATACCCGGCCCTGCGGCGACAGCAAAACCACTCGTGTTTGCGATGAGTACTCCTGCC
>DATGYM010000366.1:0-11094 GCA_035297925.1 Pyrinomonadaceae bacterium
GGTCTCCTGGCGCAGCTGCAGTTCCCGTCCGCCGGTGGCGAACACGCTGTAAGCGTGGGCGATGGCGCGAGCCGTGCCGACGCCCCCGCCGGACGGCACTTCGAAGTTGCGAGCATAGATACGCTGCTCGTCATGGGGAAACTCGGAACCCTTGAGCGCCCGGTTGATGTTCGAGCTACGATTGAACGCCACGAGCGAAAAGCGGATCCCGAACCCACGCAGCATCGCGAGCAGGCCTGGCCTCGTAATGGTCGCTAGCCTGGAGTCCGGGATCGAATCGGGCAGCCGAATGTAAAAGTCGAGGCCCAGTGGCGTGGCGATCTCGTCCTGAAAGAACTGGCCCAGGCTGCGGTGGTGGGGATCGAGCCGGCGCAGCAACTCGCTTTCGTAGTAGCCGAGGGTGATCGCGTGGTAGGCCTGCCGCGTGCCCGGCTCCCAGGCCGGTTTCTGGCGGGCCAGGACCACCGCCAGACGATCGAGGTCAGCCACCACGCTCCTGTCCACCGGCTCATCGAAGGCGAACAAGCCCGCCTGGTGAGCCAGGAGTTGGCGGACAGTGATTGTCTCTTTTCCCTGCTGGGCAAACTCTTTCCAGTAGTTGGAGACGCGCTGCTCGTAGTCGAGCCAGCCCCGGGAATGGGCGACCGCCAGTGTCATCGCAGACAGGCCTTTGGTCGTCGAGTAGACGATGACCATGGTGCCCTCTTCCCAGGGTTCACTGGTCGACTTGTTACGCACACCGCCCCACAAGTCAACGACCTTCTCACCCTGGTAGTACACGCAACAGGCGCCGCCCAATTCGTGTCGCCGAGAGAAATTCTCAGCGAACACATCTCGCACAGCGTCAAAGCCCGCGCTCACATGCCCCTCGATACGGATTGGTTGTGATGCTTTCATGAGCGGGCTCTCTTTTCGGTTAAGTTTAGCGCCGCCTTCAACAGTGGGCGGGACAGTTGCCGCGGCAAATAATGCTCGTGCCATTACGCTGCAAAAGCATCAAGTCGCTCCTGCCTGATTTGAAGCCTAACGTTTGAGTTCAGTTGGCCCTCGATCGATAACGCGGAATCCAGCGCCCGACCGTGCGCAAATATCTTTCGTACGAATCGCCGAACTTTCGTCGCAGAGCCGGCTCCTCGTAACCCATCACAAAGAGATGGGCCAGGCTAAGGAAAACTCCAGCCTCAATCAGAACTGACACTGACTTGAAGAATATCGCCTCGCCTAATAATACCGTCACTACCGATACATACATTGGGTTCCGAATATATCTATAGAGTCCTCGCACAACCAGATGTTTTGGTGGATCAACCGGCGCTAATGTTCCTTGCCCCTCAGAAAAGAAATCCCAAATGCACCATAGCAATCCTGCGACGCCGATTCCTATCAGAGGAAGACCCAAATAATGAAGCGCTTGCCGATTCGAGGACAAGGCAGCGCCCCTCGATGAAATAAGCCAGTAAGGAATTAATATCGTGACCGTACCCGGCAGAAGGAACGTAAAGAAAACGCTGCGAAGTAACAGCATAAGGATAGCTCCCAAGTTCCGGAACATGCTTCCGCGCTCCGGTCCAGCGACTCGTTGGGTTCCACCGCAAAATGAGCGAAAGGACCGTCACAAATTAAATCAAGCTGGTTTATCAGCTTCAACCAGCCGCGGAACGGCGGCAGATAGTAGCCCCGGGTGAGCGAGCGCAGCGAGCGTAACCCGGGGATCACGCCCCCCTAAGAATTCCAAGCCCGCGAAGCTGGCGACAGACCTTACGCCTCGCATCTCAGCGGCGAGCGATTCCACACAACCTTCAGATCAACCCGAGTTCGCTGGCGTTTCTTAGGCTCGTCATAGTTTCTTTCGTTCTGGTCCGCGCCTTTCAAAGCGCAACCGTAACGCGCAAGAAGGTTGCTGGAATGGAAGTGGCATCCTTGCGCGAGCTTTGATTTTGGCGGTTGAACAGCTCTTCCAGCTCTTTTTGCAAATCAGCGGCTCGACCGTCTTTTTCCGCAGCTTCGAAGGCACTCATGGTCGGCCCGTAGTATTTTCGGAATGCATCCACGAGCGCCGCGGGCGGGTTGGGATAGTTGAACGTAAACGTGTCCCGGGCAAAGGAGATCTTCTCGGCGGGAACTCCCGCGCCGGCAAATCGTTCGATCACGTTGCTCTCGATCCCCCATGTCATCGGGCTGACGAAGCCTTCCGGCGGTGGCGGTGTGTAGGCGGAGCTGATCTTCAAAATTTGCGCCACCAACGTCGGATCGTTTGGAATCCAGTTGCCCATGATGATCCGACCTCCGGGCCTGGCTACTCGCACCATCTCCTTCGCCACGTCAAACGGTTTTGGTGCGAACATGGCCCCAAAGATAGATACGACGAGATCAAAAGAATGATCCGCGAGCTCGTGCAAATTGGTCGCATCGCCTTCCTGAAACTTGCAATTCTTGAGGCTTTCCTCCTTTGCACGTTTGTTCCCGGCGTCAACCAGATTTCTTGCGATATCGACGCCCAGCACGTCCGCTCCCAGTCTCGCCGCCGGTAGCGCCGTCGTTCCGTCGCCGCACGCGAGATCCAGGACCTTGAGGCCTTTGCGGATTCCGAAACTCTTGACCAGCGCGTCTCCGCTCTCGCGCATGCTCTCCGCAATGCGTGTGAAGTCACCTTTTTCCCAGAGTGCTTTGTTTAGATTCATGGGGGTCTCCTCGTGATGTTGATGATTCGCTTAGACCAAGAATGGTTTCGCGAAACCTCAGAGATTCATCTTCGCCGCCGAGATCAGGGATGTTCAGGAGGCGTCACTGCCACTTGGATTCTCTGCTTCTTCAGCGATACATCATAGGAATTGCGGCTAAACCCTTTTGCCAATCAGTCCGATGATGATCATGACGAGGCTGATGCCGCCGACGGCACCAGCAACTGTTCCCACCGTCTGCATCAAAGCCACAGGGTCGTTTGACTTCGATGCAACGGACAGCATGAAGAGGAAAAATACTAGCGTAATAACAACGAGAACGAGACCAACAATGACGATTCGCCAATTCTTACGTCGCATAGCTGCTTTCTCCCAGTGGAAACATGAACCGTGGGACCCAACGGTGGGGTTGACCGGGCGCGGCGATTACAACCAACCTTCGCCGTACCAAACAAGTTCAGAAAGAGTCTATCCGCGCTCCGGTCCGGTGATAAGAAAAAGAAACGTTAGAAAGATCGTACGTGTTCTCACGATAGCCCACGACAACGATTGAGCAGCGATTGCTCCGCCCAACGCTGACCGTTAGCTGCGAGGCTTGTTATGCACCGATAACGATTAACCATCAGTTTCCGTTGGCCTTCGACGAGCTTCCGACAACATCGGTTCCAAGTTTTCTTCATTAAGCATGAAGTACCGCCCCACTGACTAAGCCCTCCCTTACGGTCGGGCTACTGCCCCGGTGAGCTATTCGGCGTCGATGACAGCTGTCGCTTCAATCTCGATTAGGAGTTCATCGAGGGCGAGCGAAGAAACACCAAGCCAGGTGCTGGCCGGCATCCGCTCGGCGACGAATGTGTTGCGCAACGCCGCCGTGATGACCGCAGCCTGATCCCTCTTGTAGTCCTTGACGTAGATGCCCAACCGTACGACGTCGGCCGGCGTTGACCCGGCCGCTGCGAGCGCCTTCGAGAGATTCTCAAGCGCGACCTGGGCTTGTTTGCTTAAATCACCGTGTCCGACGACGTTGTTGCCGGCATCCACAGACACTTGACCCGACACATAGATCGTCTGCGTCGTCCCCGTTCGCACTACGACGACTTGCGAGAACGATTCGCTCCAGTTCGGTAGGTCGGCGGGATTCAGATGTTCCTTTATCATTGGTTTCGCGATCATATTGGCGGCACGGCAAGCTACCCAACGCTGCGCTCCAGCGGCAACAACTGAGCTAGCGGCAGGTTGTCGATGGGGGGCGCGCGGCTATACCAGCTCCAGATTGTAGTCGAGCACCGTGGCAATTCGCTCCAGCAGTGGTTTGGCTGCGTCCTCATGCGAACGTGACTCATAACTTAAAAACAATTTTTCGTCCGGCTCAATGAGCACTACGAGATACGCCAAACCTGGGGCCAACTCATCAGCAACTATCACCTCAATTGCTCTATCTTTGATGCTGCACAACCTCGCAATTTCTTCGTCACTGAAGGCGCCTGACCTTCGCATATATTGGATACTTTGCTCAATAGATTCGGCCGCCCGTTTTTCGCTGGCATCAACATATTTGAAGGCCATTCTAAATCGTCGCACAATCTCTTCGGGTAAGAGATGTTGCTGACCAGCTTTCGGAGTGAGTTCGTGGGCCATACTCAACCTCGAAATCAACTACGGATAACGCTGCTCAGCGGCTTGCCCACGCAACTCACTAAAGAAAGCCCGCTAATGGCGAGTCCGCTGCAAGCGCTCGTTTGGCGCGGCGTTGAATTTAGCACGCTTCGTAGAATCTTCAGGTCTGACGCGCGCTCTGAGGTAGAGGCCTTAGGCTCAGCACCAAAGCCACAATTCCCAAAGCCAGGCCAGCTCCCTTAATCACCGCGACCCATACCGAAGAGACAGGAGCGGGGTCACTCATGCCTAGCCGGTAGCGGTGCACCTGCTCGAAAAAGCTGCCGTAGGCCATACCACACATGAAGGCCCAGGCTGACGCCAGGAAACGCTGGCCGCTACGAGCGTCTTTGCCCACGCGCCATGCGCCATACAGCAAGAAGGCCCCGAGGATATAATCATCCAACAGGGCCGGCGGATTTTCCCGCCATGTACTCCATCGGCGAACAGTTTCCGCTAGTGGAATAAGGATGCCCAGAACAATAGCGAGATAGCGGCTAAACGAAATCGGCATGGTCTTTTTTCAGCAACGCCTTTTCAGTGATTGAGAAGCGCCGAACGTCAGAGTTGAAGCTGCGAGCTCACTCAACTTCCGATAAGGCTACTGAGTGCTAGTCAGCTTCAAGCGGTTGTTCGGCGGCCGCGATTAAACAAGCCGGTCATAATCTGCATGTGAGCCAATCCAAAACCACACGATTGAATCCGGAGCGTCCAAACCGAGCGCTCGGTAATGCGCGCCGACTCGATCTGACCACAGGCGTTCAATCTTCTTCAGATGTAATGATGGATGATGAGGATCGGCTTCTAGCAACGCAAAATTCTTATCTGCTAGCTTTCGCACAGCCTCAGGCAACTGACGATATGGCGCCAGAAGCGCGGCGACGCCAGATTCTTCTTCACAGTGCGTCGCAACGACTAGCGTCAAGCTCTCGCTGCGTTTCCTCAAGCAATGAATCCAAGCGCCCTGCCTTCACATCCTGCTCAATCTGGCGATCCCAGATCTGAGCGTGGAATTCTTCAAACCACTTGGCCAACTCGGCTACTTCTGCCTCCGGCAACGCGGCAATTGCACTCTCTATTTCTTTTACGTCCATGATTCGCAGTCTAGCGCACCTCTTTGGATACCATCAACCTGGACGCCGAACGTTCACATTCACCGGGCGGCGGCGAACGGCATTGATTTCACAAAACGACGCTCCCGCCGCTCCGGTGCAACGTGTGGTTAAACGGCAAAGCGAATCGCGACGCCATCGCGCCATTGTCGCGGCGGACCAAAGAGCAAGATGTCGGCGCCGCGACGGATCTCAGCGCCCAGGCTGGAATAACTCCACCGGGTTGCCCGACGGGTCGTCGAGAATGATCTGTGCGCCGCCTGGCCCGGTCACGATATCATTCGTGCGGAAAGAAACCCCCGCCGCACGCAGCCGCGCAACGTCCGCAGCGAGATCGCTCACTTCCAGGTGCACTCGGTTCCAGCCGCCTGGTACCTGCTGGCGACCGTCTGGCAACTGACGTTTCCCCGAGCTGCCGTCACCGCTGAGCAGGAGGCGCACGCCGTCCCGTACGACCGACGCGAAGGCCGGCGAGGCGTCCCGCTCCACCGTGAACCCGAGGAGCGTCGTATAGAAACGCATCGCAGTCGGGACGTCATCAATTATGTACCGCACGCTGACTCTGGACATCGCTACTTCCTCCTACAATGATGGCCTTAAGTTAGGCCGCCTAACGCCCGAATTAACCGGGCGCGCGCACACAGCATTCAACATCATCGGAGGAGATAACGATGAAAAAGATACTATCGAGCGCTCCGTTTGAATGAGTTGTTAGATGGCGGCGTCCGTTGGGAGATGGCTGGTTGTTTATTCTCTTCCTTCCAACGCAGAAACCGCATTGCATTGTTATAAAAGATGTCTCGCTTCTGTTCTCGCGTCAGAAAACGAGCCGATTCGATTCCCTCAACAGCCATTCCAATCGCTTCCGGCCACATCATTTGGTCTGAGCCAAACATTAGTCGCTTGCCCATCCCGGCACGTATCAGCGATCTCAAGTATTCGTGGAATTCCTCGCGAGGAATAATCCAGTCAATGACTGCAAGGTCGGCATAAACCTGCGGGTAAACGGACATGATGGCGATGGTCTCTGGTAGATACGGATGGCCGCCATGCATGATGTAAAGCCGCAATTTGGGATGCCGGATGAGCACTTCTTCCAATAAGGCCGGATTACCAAGCGTCACGCGAAAGTTAGGACAGCACGGGTCGTATGTGATTCCCGGAAAACTGATGCCTGTATGGATCCCTACCGGAAGGTCCAACTGTTCAGCCAGCGCAAAGTAAGGCTCCAATTTTGGATCGTTTGCGGAGAGCCCGCCATACTGCGCCCCAATTTCACCCATCGCGCCTAACCATCCGCTTGCGTATGCTGAACGCAGCACGTTGATGTCGGGCAACGGACTGCCGGCCGTGCCTTCAAAGTAAGGAGTGGCAATGATCCGATCAGGAGCGGCGTCGCGCCAGCGCCGCAAAACATCAAGCGGGCAGTGAAGGTTGCTGACAAATCCTCTAACTATGTTGTACCGACGCATGGCGGCAAGCGTAGCTTGCATATGCTCCTCATCATTCTTTAGGGCAGGCGCTTTGCCGGTCACAGGGTTAGGGTTCGATTTAGCAAACCACTCCGGCCCGTATGCGTGTAGATGCATGTCAATTATCGGCGGACGCCGTTGTTGATTCCTTTGCGCGAAGGTAAACGGGCAAAGTAACAAGAGCAATGTAATGATGCGTAGAGATGGAATCATCAGTTGTCCTCTGTCACTTACAACGAGCCGCGAAGCGGCGACATATGGTAGGCCGGGGTGAGCGAGCGCAGCGAGCGTAACCCCGGGGATCACGTTCCCTAAGATTTCGCAGCCCGCTTTAGCGGGCGACAGAACAAACGCTGGTCTATTCCACCTTGAGTCATTGATCCGGTCGCTACCCGCTCCCGGTTCTGACCCGCGTGGCTCAACGTCTGAGTTGACCGGCGCGATTTCATCCAACCTTCGCCGCGCCATCATGTTAGGAAGCACGCTTCCGCGCTCCCGTTCAACGAGTTGTTCGACGGCGTCGTACCTACGCCCCGAACTGCCGTAAGTGATGGTCCATGTGCTTGTACGTCGCCACGGCCCACTCGCGGAACGAGAGCCTGCCAAACAGCGGGTGCACCGGCCCATAGCCCTCGCGCGGTCCGGCCCCGATGCGCTCCACCAAGGCCTCAAGCTCAGACCGAATAGCGTCGACGGACGCCGCGTCGGGAACCAGCAGCTCCGGTGCAGTCGGCGCGCCCTTGGGGAACGGCACCACATGCAGGATGAGATGCTTGATTGGGAATACCTGAAAGGCCCGCTTGCTCTTGCAGGCAACTGGGAGTTCGCCGAGAGCCATCAGTGCCGACTGCATTAGGTGGGTGAGCATCGCCTTGGCGTCCATCCGGCCCCAACGTGGCACTGAGGCGCTCGTCACGGAACCAATTCGCTGACAGATTGCCGTCCGGTCGTCATCATTCAGGATCGATCCCACTCCAGCCCCCTTTCCGTTACATCCGCGCCATGTCCGTCGAACGCTGGCCTTCAGCTGGGGCGCGCGATCAGAATCCAAGCTGAAGGAACCAAGTTACTTGAAAAGCAGGCTATCGCGCCGTCAGCTGCAAAGCTTTGTTATGTGTCCCCGGAGATTAGTGACCGCTTTTCATCTAACTCGCGCAACATTTCAGCAGCATATAGCGAGCGTGCTTTAGCATCATTCTCCAAGCCTCGTTCATTACACCAGAGAATCAACTTCTCGCTATCGAGATCAACTTTTTCGACTCGCAGCCCTCTGTCCTTGAGCTCCTTTGCCTTTTCTTCCGCTAACCCCAGCCACTCAACATAACTATCTTCAAATTCATCCGAGTCAGCTGCAATGTCGCGAACGCGCTGCCACTGTTCGGGTCGGTACCAAACAATTGCAACGACGGGTTTGTCCTGGGATTTGGTAGAGTCTTTCATAGCGGCATTATATCTAAGAGGCCCAACGCCCGAAATAACCCGGCCCGCGCGAGCAGCCTTCAAAATTATGGCAAAGGATAAGCATGAAAGGAATGCTATAGCGGGCTCGGGTTGAATGAGTTGTTAGACATCGCCGTTGAGAAAAATGAGCCGCGTCAGAGGGCATTAACAATATACTTTCTATCAGGTTGGTTACGTGATTTACCGTTTAGGTGTACGCTTCAGAACCCAGTCCACAATCATTTGTAAGGCGGCTGGCGACATCGTCTCTTCTATTTGTGCGTATTCTGCAGGTAATCCGGATTGGCTTGTTTGAAACAAATGGTTGAGACCCGGTAACTCGACGACCGTGTGATCTTTGTTCCCTCCGGCCCTTAACGCTTGTGCAATCGCCGACAGATTTTCTTTCGCAGGCACTTGCAAATCGCGCTTGCCGTTTATTGCAAGTACCGGCACTTTCACCTTCATAAGTGCGGGACGTGGGTCATACGCGATGATATAACGATACCAGCGCGTCATCATCACCTTGAATTGATTTTCCATTGCGGCTTCTGTCAATCCTAACGCAAGTTTTTGTTCGTCAGTCATTCGGGCAAGCATCCCCGATACCTCTGCGCGAAGTCTTTCTCCGGCTTTTGTGTCGGTTTTCTCTTGTTTCAGAATCGTGAACATGCGCTCCTGCAACGCACGCACTTGGGAGATGTTCTCGTCACTTGCACCGCTCGCCTTCATGAGCGAAGCAGTTTGCAAGTGTAGAAACTGATCGCCGGGTAAAGCAGGGGCAGCCATCAACACGATGAAGGCGACATCGTTCGATTCGACGGCTGCCATTGGCGCGATTACACCGCCTTCGCTATGCCCGATCAAGCCGATCTGTTTAGGGTTGATCTCTTTTCGGGTTTTGAGGAACTCAACGCCCGCCAGCACGTCACTCGCAAAGTCTTCGTCAGTGGCTTTATAGAAGTCATCCTGTGAACCTTTCAAACCACGATCGTCCACGCGCAAGACCGCTATCCCCCGGCGTGTTAGGTGGTCGGCAAGCACAAGGAAAGGGCGATGTCCTGCAACAGTCTCATTACGGTCTTGAGCACCGGAGCCGTTGATGAGCAACACAGCCGGATGAAGACCTCTAGTGCGGGGTAGGGTCAGTGTGCCGTCAAGCCGCACCCCGGCCTTTTTGTTTTCGTAGCTGACTTCCTGCTCATCAAAGGGGTATGGCTTCTTCGGCTCTTGTGGTCGGTTCGGAGCTGAAAGTGCGCCGCTAGAACGCCTGAAGGTCAGAGGTAACTTTACGCCGCCTTGCTCCCAGTGACCCACAATTGTGGTCCCTTCTTCATCCAAGGTACCTTCATAAACGCCTCCGATAATTTTTATTTCAAGTCGTAGGTTCGTGTCTTTTAGAACAATGCTATTAATCGGTATATCCATCGCCCCTTGATCAAGACTATCAAGGTTGCCAGTTAAAGTTCCGTCCGGTGACTTAGTAATTTCAAAGGCAAGTCGGAGTTTTGCTCCACCAGTTTCAAGCGTACCTTGCCAAGTGCCTTCCACTACCTTCGGCCTGTTGCTTTGGCTTGAATCTTTACTAGAAGAACTTTGTTGAGCTATCGCGTGCAGTTGAGGTCGGGCTATTATGACAAATAACATCTGCGCAACGCTAAGCATCAAAACACTGACTGTAATCAAGGATTCTTTTTTCATTTTCAACTCAAAGCTACATTAAATCGTTTTCTATCCCATAAACAGGGGGAGCGATGCATAAGCTCAATTCGGATTTCTTGCGTCAACGAGCCGCGAAGCGGCGACAGAACTAAACGCTGGTCTATCCAACCTTGAGTCATTGATCCGGTCGCTACTGCTCCCGCTTCTGACACGCGTGGCCCAAGGTTCAGCAGTTGACCGGGCGGCGCGAAATCAAATCCGCAATCCGAAATTCGCAATCCGCAATTCAGTTGCTCCCGCCGCTCGCGTACAAGTTGTTGGGTTGCGCCCATTGAATACCGGGAACTCAGTACAGCATCAACTTGGATGTCTGCGTCAACGAGCTGCGAAGCGGCGACAGAATTTAGCCCGGGGTGAGCGAGCGCAGCGAGCGTAACCCCGGGATCACGTCCCCTAAAGATCCAAAGCCCGCGAAGCGGGCGACAGAAAGTAGGTCCAACGAGTTGTTGGAATGCGTTACCCGGTAAAGCCATTTTTATACGGCAATTCAACCTTGTCTTTTTTGAAATCGAAGATGAGACGCCCCGTAACCTTCACAGGTTCGCCTGCCAATTTCGACGGTTGAAATCGAGCGCCAACCGCTGCTTTGACTGATTCGGCCCACAGTGTTTCCGGCCCAGATAGCGGGTTCGCGAAGATAACGTCACCGTCTTCGTTTACGAGTGCCTGGATTTCAACGCGCCCGTCGATGTGCATATCCTTCGCCATTTGCCGGGTACGTTGGCAACGACTCCAAAGTAGCTTTCATATTTAGAATGCCAGAGATTATAGGGCCGTGCCGTCTCGTCAGGGGTGCTTGGCCCGTACAAGATGTCAATGGGGGTTTTCACCTGTTGTTTGGTTTGTGCGAATCCAACAACGGTTGAAAGAACGAGAATGGAGAGGAAGAGAACTCTCATCATTAGCTCCGATGGTTTAGATGCGTAGCATTCCAAAGCCCGGCATCAGCGGCGAGCGCCAGCACAACGTTGATAAGAGAGTCGCTGTGGCGCGAGTTCGCTGCATGCGGTT
>DATGYM010000367.1:0-18500 GCA_035297925.1 Pyrinomonadaceae bacterium
CAACCTCGGTTTATTTCCCGATATGGCACGAAAGTTTGCGCCGATCATTATTACTCTGGCGATCATCGGAATAATTTACGGGGCGCTGGTGGCAATGGTGCAGCCCGACGTTAAGCGGCTGGTGGCCTACTCTTCAGTCAGTCACATGGGCTTTGTAGTTCTGGGACTTTTTTCATTCACTGAGATAGGCATGCAAGGCGCGCTCTATCAAATGCTCAATCATGGAGTTTCGACCGGCGCCTTGTTTTTATTCGTAGGTTTCATTTACGAGCGCAGGCACACACGGCAGATCAGCGACTTTGGTGGGCTGGCCACACCCATGCCCTGGTTCTCTACTCTGTTCGTAATAGCCTCGCTCTCGTCGATTGGGCTGCCATTTCTGAACGGCTTTGTCGGCGAGTTCCTGATTATGCTCGGGAGCTGGACCTCCAACGCAATTCAACATGCATGGATCGCGACGATGCTGGCAGGCACCGGCGTGATTTGGGCGGCAGTCTATATGCTTTGGATGTTGCAGCGGGTTGTATTTGGAAAAGTTACCAGGCCAGAGAATGCAACGCTGCGCGACTTGAATGCGCGGGAAATTGGCCTGCTCGTTCCGCTGCTGGTGTTGATGCTCTTTATGGGAGTCTATCCGCGCGTATTTTTGGATCGATCGAAGACGAGCATTGAAGAAGTCAGAATGCGTGTTACTGCGCAGACAGGTGGCTCGTTTGCTTCGGTCGCCCCGGCGAACGATCTGGGACATTTGAACGGGAAATAAGTTTTCGGATTAGTTGACGCGAAATCATGAATTTCTTTGCGCTACAGTTCTCGACACCTGGCGTCAACCTCTGGCTGATTCTGCCGGAGCTGATTATTTGTATTGTCGGCGTCGCCGTCATGCTGATCGATGCCTTCGCGAAACCACGTCAGCGGTGGCTTACCGGCGGCCTCTCGCTTGCCGGGCTGGCAACCGCGGCGGCGGGTACAGCGTGGCTGTGGCTTTCCTGGCGCAGCGGCAGCGAGGCATTCAGTGGGATGATCGTGCTGGACGAATTGCGCCTGGGTTTCACTTTTGTATTCCTGGTTGTATCTGCCCTCACCTTACTGATTTCAATGGTTTGGGTCGAGAATGAGCGACTTCCCGCGGGAGAGTTTCATGCACTGCTGATGTTTGCGACCGCCGGCATGATGTTCATGGCCTCCGCGGGCGATCTGGTAATGGTTTTTCTTGGCCTGGAGATTCTTTCCATTGCCACTTATGTCATGTGTGGCTTTCGCCGCACTGACATCCGCTCCAATGAATCGTCGATGAAGTATTTCGTCCTCGGATCGTTTTCCTCGGCCTTCCTTCTCTATGGCATCGCCCTGACTTACGGTGCAACTTCAACCGCGGCCGGTCTTCCGGGCACTACTAATATCGCCGAAATAGGCCGGCGCCTTCCCGATGCGCAGTATCCGATGCTCCTGTTCGCAGGAGCTGCGATGATGCTCGTCGGCTTTGGTTTCAAAATCGCGACGGCGCCATTTCATGTCTGGACGCCGGACGTTTATGAGGGCGCGCCAACTCCGGTTACCGCCTTCATGGCGGCGGGGCCAAAAGCCGCGGGCTTTGCCTCGTTCATGCGTGTTTTCCTTTTCGCGTTTCCCTTCGTTGTCGCTGCAACCGGCAGGAGTGTTGCGGGACAAATTCACGCCGCGTGGCTGGGCGCACTAATCGTCCTGGCAATTCTAACGATGACGATCGGCAACGTCGTAGCAATCGCGCAGAACAATGTGAAGCGAATGCTCGCGTATTCTTCGATCGCGCATGCCGGCTATGCGCTGGTGGGATTTATTGCCGCCGGAGCGACTGCCGACACGTCCCAGCGCAACACGGCCACAGCAGCCGTGATTTTCTATCTGCTGACTTATGCAGTGATGAATCTCGGCGCGTTTGCCGTGGTGCAACTGATCGCGCGCGCCTCTGATCGCCGCACTGAGGTGGAAGACTATAACGGCATCGGCTTTCAGTCTCCCTGGCTTGCCTTTGCCTTATCGTTATTTCTGCTCAGCCTGCTGGGTATGCCGCTCACGGCGGGCTTTATCGGCAAGGTCATGGTCTTTCGCGCGGCGCTGGATCAGGGTTACTACGCACTGGTAGTAATCGGCGTACTAAACACAGCGATTTCGGCTTACTACTATTTACGGCTGATCATCGTGATGTTTTTCCGTGAAAGGACCACCGCCTGGACTGCGCCGCCCATACCCGCAAGCATCGGCCTTGCTCTGGTCATTACAATCCTGGGTGTCCTTTATCTTGGTCTCTTTCCGGGACGCGTACTTAATGCTCTGCAGACAAGGCCGGTTATATCAATTTCCCTGCGCTAGGCCGACAACAAGGATTGTGAACCTAAGCGAGTGTGAAGGCATGTCCGCCCGAGATAGAACATTTGCCGTACAACCAAGATGACTGCCGAAGAATTCGCTGCGCGGGTTAAAGCCGATCTCAATAACGCGTGGTTGCCTCAGATATACCGCGAATGCGTTCTCAGCAAACGTACACGCTCTTACCGGTTCGCAGGGTTGACGAAAAACGCCCGTATTGAGATTCAGCATACCTTGTTGGGCGTTGAGTTGAAGGCCGGCCGTCGCCGTTTGCTTTGTCCTGACCTGGCCACCGCGCGTTACCTTGCTGTTTTCGCCCGCGCCGGCTGCGAGCATGTAGCGGTGCCTTACGACATCACCAAAATCTCCCGGCTCGCCGACGAGCTCGAATCATCCTGGCACCGCATGTTCTTGCTTGCGGACCATTACGCTGCCGGCAAAACCGAAGCTTACAAGAGTCGGATTGGGCGTCTGCTAGTGGATAAGATTAGAGCGGAAATTTCTGAAATAGGGGCGGGAACGTCAATACCCGAGTTTCGGCAAGCAACAAAGCAGCGCGGCGCGCTCTAATACATGGACGGCTGCAAGAGGGCGTTCACATCGCCAGTTGGCCCGCTTGCGTTGCGAGAGATTTCGAAGTTTAATAGCGCTGCATGATTGAGGAGCCGCTTGAGATCCTGACCGAAGAGTCACCACTGGCCACAGCCGATACCGCTCTTCCATTTCCTTTTAATCAACAGACATTTTGTCGCTACGAGCACATCGAAAAACAGATCGATAAAGTGCGCGTGCTGGTCGTCGATAGTCTGCTGCGTAACGAGGACGATCTTTCCGATGTTGCCCGCACAGACTGGGGCAGCGCCGCTTCTCTGGAAATCAAACGCGAACGGCGCATTGCCGGCATGGCAATCGAAAACATCCTCAGCAACATCGAGCGCCTGGTGAAAACGCCCACCACTGAGGTGACATCGCTCGCTTCGATAGCGCTTGCGGCCGCGCAATTCAAACCGGACGCCATAGTATTGAGCGGCACCTTGCGGGACTTCGACTATTACAATCCGACGGTGCTGGAAACTTTCGGCGAGTTCATTCGCGCGAACTCGATTCCGGTGCTGGCGATTTGCGGCGGGCATCAGCTTGTCGGTCTCAGCTTTGGAGCGCGTGTAATAACTTTGGACCGTCTTGAGCAACACGAGCAGCGTGAAAATCGGCCGCACGAATATCAGTACCGGTTTATCCGGATCACGGAACCCCGCGATCCAATCTTTAACGGCATCAGAAATTTCTCAACCGGGCCGTTGCGGGATCCGCCGGCCCTGCGGCGCGTTCTGCGCGTCTGGCAAAATCATGGGCTACAGCTCGACCGAGTGCCGCAGGGTTTCACGTTGCTGGCTACGTCGTACTTGTGCCGGAACCAGATGATGGTCAAACGCAGCGAAAGTCAGTTGATATACACGGTGCAGTTTCATCTGGAGAAATCGTTCGAGGACTGGAACAAGAGCCGCACACGCTGGGAACATCAGAACGATTCTCGCGATGGCCGCCTTCTGTTTGAGAATTTCCTGGAACTTGCGCTCGAGCATCAACCAACCAATTCATAAATAATCAGCGCGGGTATAGTGGCCAAGTACGATTCTGTCCTGCCGTCGCAAGCAACTTCGAGTAGTCAGCCCGTGGTCCGGCCAGAAGCCTTAACCGAGTCAAGCCTTGCCAGGGCTGCGAGGCAACTTGCCCGGCGCGACAAAGATCTTGCCTCCATTCTCAAGCTGCATGGGCCGCCGCCGCTCTGGGCCCGCAAAGCCGGCTTCGCCACTCTCGTCAAGATCATTTTGGAACAGCAGGTATCCCTGGCTTCGGCCGCGTCTCTGTTTAGCCGCTTGCAGAGAAACATCATTCCCTTCCAGCCGGCGCGCATGATCGAGCTGGGCGAAGATCACTTGAAATCGCTTGGTTTGACTCGTCAGAAAACAGCGTACTGCCTGCACCTGGCCCGGTCACTTGACGACAAAAGCCTGCGGCTCTCCCAGGTCTCGCAAATGAGCGATGCCGATGCGCGATCAGCGTTGATGCAGATAAAGGGTGTGGGATCGTGGAGCGCTGACGTTTACCTGCTGATGGTCCTGCGCCGTCCGGATGTTTTTCCGGAAACCGATCTGGCGCTTGTCAGCGCCGCCACCCATCTCAAGCGCCTTGAGAAAAGGCCCGACTCACACCAGCTCCTCGAAATGGCTGAAGCCTGGCGGCCTTATCGTGCAGTGGCCGCGAGAATGTTATGGCAATATTATCTGGCCGGGCGATGAGACCGGCGCCTGGCGGCCGGTAAGCCCGCGTTACTTGGAAATTGTCGAGGCTGCAATTACAGGTGTAGGCACTGTGAAGTCGGTGGTTACGGGAACATGCTCCAGGGTCAGCTCAATAAGGCGATCGACAACAGCGTTCAGGTCGTTGGTCTCCGCAAATACGCGCAGTTGTTCCTCTGCTGAAGTGCGCCGTTCAAGAATCGTGTGAATATGCTCAATCTCCTTCCGCGACCCCAGTTCATCAAGGACGTCGTCGACGAATTCCAATAATTCCAGAATCAGATCGCGGGTCGGGACCTCTTTCTGCTTGCCGAAATCTATCATCTTTCCTTCGAGGCCCCATCGCACCGCCCGCCACTTGTTTTCCTGTACCAGCATCCGGCGGTAGAGCCGGAAGCCGAGGTTCTTTTCGATGAGCTTTGTGAGCTTGGCGACGATGGCCTGAAACAGCGCCGCAATAGCCACGGTATCGTCTACGCGCGTGGGTATGTCGCAAATGCGAAACTCGAGCGTCGGGAAAACAGGGTGCGGCCGCAAGTCCCACCAGATCTTTTTGCCATCGTTGATGCAGCCGGTTTTCACCAGCAGGTCAACGTAGCGTTGGAAATTGCTGTAGGAGTCGAAGTGGTCGGGAATATCTGTGCGAGGAAATTGCTTGAACACTTCCGAGCGGTAAGATTTGAGCCCGGTGCTATGGCCCATCCAGAATGGCGATGACGTCGTAAGCGCCAACACGTGGGGCAGAAAATAGCGCGCGGCATTCATGATGTGAATGCGCCGATCCAGATCGGCAACCCCGACGTGCACGTGCAAACCGAAAATCAGCAGCGACCGCGCCACGGTTTGCAGCTCCTGAACCAGCAGCGCATAACGTTCGTCATCGAAAATCTTCTGGTCCTGCCAGCGTGAAAAAGGATGGGTGGAAGCGGCCACGATTGCCAGGCCGGATTTTCCTGCGAGCCCCGAGATAATGCTGCGCAAACGAGTTATGTCAGCGCGGGCTTCCTGAATATTTTTGCAAACGCCTGTGCCCACCTCAATCATCGACTGAATCATCTCGGGCTTGATCTGTTCGCCGAGAATCATCTTGCCCTCTTCGAGGAACTCAGACACGTGCGAGCGCAACTCGCGGGTTCGAGGATCAACGATCTGAAATTCTTCCTCGATGCCCAGCGTGAATTGATCGAACATGGCTCCAGACTCCGTTTAAGGCCGCCCTGCGGCGTGTAAAGCACTTTGAATCATGCGCCAGTCAGGCGTAAGTTTCCCTAAGAATTCGTAGCGCAAATGTTTGATGGCGCTCGCCGGCGAGTGCACCGGACTGTAAAGGTCGAAATGAACGTACCACTTTCGCGGTTTTCCTTCCACATACAAAAAATGGAGCACCGCCTCGCCGCGGCCTTTTTCGTAAAAACCGCCGCTGGTGTCTTTGTGGTTTGCAAATAAGCGAGTGAAGTCTTTTCGTCGCTGCAAAGTTGATTCAATAAAGGGCCAGGCGGAAAAACCGATGCCCACGCCACCCTCACCGTAAACATTATCTATCTTATTGATCACGTGCCAAAGCGCTTTCGCGCGTAGCCGCGAGAGCAGTATCAAAAGTGTCTGCTGCTTATCCACTGCACAGCCGTTAAAAGCGGCCGCGTCGCTTTCAGCACCCCATAGTCCAGAGAGCTTGCCACTTAGGGCTTCGCGAGTTTCCGCAACAAGACTTTCCCAGAGTAGTGGCTGTGCTTTTAAGGTCAGTTCACCCACGGCCAGGTTCGCCCTCGATCGAGCCCGCGCATTGTACATGCTTCGCGCTACGTTTTTTCACTGATGATGAAAGTCGGCACCATGCCGCCGCCGGAGCTGACATTCGCGAGTTCCGTAGACGAGAGCCTTGTAAACGCCGAGCGCACCTTGCCATTGAACAATAGCGGGTCGAGGTCAACAAGTTGTTCTGCGAACTCGATCGCGCCCTCTGCCGTCACGGCGGGAAACACCTCGCGCGCGGTGGGGACGCGTTCCTGCGCCAGATAGTCACCGTCGGCGAGCGCGCTTTCCATCGCCGCTAGCCACCCGGCCTCATCCGTATTCCAGCCGATTGTAATGCCCCGCCCGCCATAGTCGTCGTTTGGCTTTAGCACCAACTTGTTTCGGTTGGCTTTGATGTACTCGAGCAGATCGATTTCCTTGCCGCCGTAATCACTGCTTTCAGCCCGCACCAGCCGCGTCCAGGGCACATGCTTACCGATAGCTTCCTGCTCCTCGCTGCTGAAGAGTCCCGCCCGCCGCTTATCTGTCAGCACGGCAAATAATGCTTTTTTGTGAATCAGCTTCGAGCGAAAGCTGTTTACCATGCAGACAGCCCGGGCGCGATAGGCGTCAACCAGCGCGGGATGCTCGCGCATGATCGGGAGATATTCATTAACCAGGAGACGTTTGTAAACAATATCGATGGCAAAGTCGCCGGCACGCAGCCTGTCATTGTTAAATTCCAGCTCATCGGGCGAACAGATTATTGTCGGATAACCTTCGCTCTCAAAAAAATCTCTGAAGAGTTCAAACTCCTTCTGCGTCGGCATGCCCTTCAAGTCGACGATCGCGATCTGCGGAGTACGCGTCGGCTTGCGCCCGAGAAACTCTGCGTACGACTCAAGCAAAACCTTGAGCATATAACTGCGGCCGTAAAGTGGGCGAACATTGTAGGCTTCTGCAAACTTCTTCATTACCGGCAGCTTTGCAAAGATTTTATATGCGGCATCCACATAGGCTATACCTGCTGGGCTCTCGCCGTTGAGCTCAACAAAACTGTAGGCACTGTCAGTGAGAAAGGAATCGAGTCTGGCGGTTGGCGAGACGGCGGCATAACCCGGGTCGATGCTAATCAGTTCGCGCTCGATTTGAGTAACCCCGAGGTCTGAAACGATGGAAGGATCGTCAATCGCTGCTTCGTTAACTTTCTGTATCGCCGACCAGACGGTCTCGCAGATATGAACAATGAGCGTGAAATCAGACTCAGCGACAAAGTGTGGGCGCAGGTAAGGCGAAAGCCTCCGGCCTCCAAAAATGAGCTTCGATTCTTCGAGTCCCTTATCGAGAAACTGGCGCGACGACTCAGCGAGTGAATCGTCCTGAAGCAAAGAGTGATAGCGCGAAACTGCATCGTGCAACATAAACGTAAAGTGTATCGGCTGCTGAGATAGAGAGCCAGACAAACAGCTGCTGGCCGGATAATTTACAACTTAAGAAGTGGGTTAGATTAGCACAGCACGACACAAGGCAGCCAAGCTGAGGCTGGGACTAAAACGTTGGAACGGTTTCGAAATTTTTCAAAAACATCCTGGGGCAATCGCACGAAAGCGGCCTTGTCCATGAAAGTCCTGGAGGACGCAGGCGATGTGTTAGGTGAGGTGAATTTGCCGAGGAAACCTCACTGCAGAAGCCCAGAGGGAGTAAAGGGTGAGCAGAGAAGCGCCAAGGTTAGGAAATTACTATGCGCTACGGCTTATCGTCGTCATCTTCGCTGGCCGAATATTGAAACGATAGCTCCATCTTTTCCTTGTTCCGGACCACGACGCACGTGGAGCGCTTCCCGGGCGTAGGTGACGGCGTGAGTATCATCGCGCCCGAATAAACAGGTCTTCCATTGATGGATTCGATTACATCGCCAGGCCGCAGTCCCGCTTTAAATGCATCGGTTGATGGCTGAACTGAAACCACCAGCAGACCGCCGCTGGAACCAAAGCGCGACGCCACTTTGGGCTTCAAGGCGATTGTCTCGATGCCTACGGCCATTAGCGGTCGGCGCTCGTAATGCCCTTCAATGTGCTTCTCCCTGGTCCGCAAACCAAACAATGGGTCGGGCGATTCGCTAAGCTTGATTTCCAGAGCTTCTGATATCGCTTTTTCCGGGCGCGCCACAGTGAACATGACCGGATTTTCCGGACTTGTCTCATCCAACAGCCAGGAAAAATCTTCGGCATTGCGAACGTAGCCGTTGTTGACGCTGAGAATTACATCGCCCGCCTTTAACTTTGCGCGCGCTGCAGGGCTTCCCGGAGCGACAGATGTCAACAAGATTCCCTGCCGCTTCTCCGTCAATGCCCTGGCCCGCTCAATTTCCCAGCCGATGCGTAGGATACGCTCAAGGGGAATGGTGACGATGGGCTCGCCGCGAATACCCAGCCAGGGACGAGGAACGCTTGCCTGCCTCGCAATCACTCTTTTGGCGGCCATTCGCACCAGGCTCAGCGGGACTACAGTCGCCTCGCTACCTTCGACATTATCAACAATGCCCAGGGTATCGTTGCGGTCGTTAATTGCAATACCTCCGATGTTGGCCGGCGAAAACTTTGCCGACTTCATCTTGATACGAACAATGCCGCCCGACGGCGATCGATTCACATTTACAACCGTCGCTTCAGTTTCGCCGATGCGAATGTACATGGCGGCCCTGGGGCCACCTTCCGCACGCGGCGCAGGTTGGGGACCAATCACGCGCAGCCTTTGTCCCACCACAACCTGATCCTCTTTCGCATCCGTCACCTGCGGTGTGCCGCCGTTGGTTAAGGTGATTAACGAGAGTCCTGTCAGCCCATCGAGTCCGATATAACGTCCCGAGATTCGTTTGCCATCGCTGGTAATGATTCTGAGGTCTGCTGAGTCGACGAAATTTCCCGGAATCTTCACTGTTGGAATGTTGGGAATTGCGCCAAACGGCCCGACGCTGGGCGTGGGCGGCACTTCTGCCGGCGGCGCGCCTGTTCCTGAAACTCTCGGCGGTCGAGGAGCTCTGGGCGCAAAGACGGGCGGCGGTAATTCAGCTTCAGCTTCAGGCAGCCAGGCGGCGATCGTGTGCCCGTCGTCGAGAGCCAGCCCGGCAATTACATTCGTATGCACTTCGCCGGCGAGTTGAAAAGCCTGATCGAGTTTGCCAATGGCCTCGACCTCTTCCTTCGAGCGAATCAGCAAACGAAATACTTTTAATCCGTTAAGGCGGTGAAGAATTGTAACTACCTGCGGTGCGGGAGGCTTGTTCTCGAGAATTACGCGATTAATGTTCGCAGCAGTGACTGTCTTTTTTGCTTCGGGCAAGGGCGCGGGCGCAGGAGTCTGGGAACGCGCCGGCAGGCAAAACAGTGCAGGCGCGAAAACCAATAGCAGTGTAAATAGAGTCGATTTCTTTTGTAGTGTCATTGCTTGTTTAATTCTTCCTCGCCACTTCAAACGCCTTTGCGCAATGCTTACCATGTACCTCTTGCCGACGCCATTAACGGAGACGCAGTCTGCGACAGCGATCGCTGGGAACCGAAACTAACCGACGGCAACGAAATCGTACGCGAAACCCCATGACCGTCGTCCACCGAAACTTTTAAAGACTGGTAGGAAGCGTTGATAGGAAACGCGGCAGTTGGATAGGTTTCTGCCAGCTGATCATAACGCTTTACCACGGGCGCCGAAGTGCTACTCAGATCTCGTGTGCCGAAGCGCGGGGCTCCTCGCAATGCCGCGAGCTCCGTTCTCGGCTGGCGCTTCCTTGAAGGTGCGCTCAAGGAATTAGAATTGGCTTCGATTGCGCTGCTCCCGTCGTCTTTAGGTGCGGCAGCCAGGTTAGCCTCATTTCCCTTCACGGCCGACACCGCGCCTGCTCCGTTCAATCGAACCTCCTCGGATTGTTTTGAAGCGGGCCGGTTACCATCAGCTACTACCGGATTGTCACCTGGTGATCGGAATGTCAGCAGCGCAGCCGACACAATTAGTAAGACAGTGACTGCGACAGCAGCTATGCGCAACCCGAATGAGAAAGTCCAGTTAGAGGTGCGTGCCGCGCCGCTTTTTTCGCCGGCCAACCTGGCGCGCAACCGGAATTCAAAATCGCCCGGAGCGGCGACAGTATCCAGACTGGAAACGATCGCCTGCAATCTGTCATGTTGGCGCGAAATCATTTCGCAGCCAGCGCAGTTCCGGATATGCGCAATTACCGCGGCGCTCAGCAAGTCTGACGAGCCTGCTGCTTCGATTTCACGGCGCATGTATTTGCAGTTCATACTTCTCATGTTATTCCTCAGAGATAAGCTCTCATTTTCTCGCGCAGAAATCCGCGTGCCCGGCTGATGCGAGATTTCACTGTTCCCTCGCTGGTTTCGAGGATGCGCGAAATATCTTCGTAACTCTTACCCTCGACATCGCGAAGAATAAGGGGGGCTCGGTACTTTTCGGGTAGGGTGCTTATCGCCCGCTGCACCGCAGTGCGGCGCTCGTCGTCCACAAGTGCCGTGTCGGGCAACGGCTGCTTGTCGGGGGGATTAAACTCCTGAGGCTCGGCGCCGTCCCTGGATTGAAAAAAGCCCGTCAGGGACACAAGCTTCCGCCGTTTTCGCTTACGCAATTCACTGATAGCCAGGTTAGTAGCAATGCGGTAGATGTAGGTTGAAAACGCATAAGTCGTTTGATAGCGTTCTGCCGCCCGATACACTCGCACAAAAGTTTCCTGCGCCAGATCCACCGCTCCGTCGTAATCGTTTGTCATGCGATAGATGTAATTCGTTATCGGATTCCGATAACGCCCTACCAATTGCGCAAACGCGTCCTCGTCGCCGATGCGCGTCGCTTCGAGCAGCGCATGGTCAGACGTCGGATCCGCGACAACCTCATGCCGCAACGCCGCGGAGAAATTCACGTCGATCGTAGTTAGTGTGTCCATCAGGGCAGGTAGGCTCTCACACGCGCTGACGAGTTCCTATTTGTTTGAGTTTGCTCCGCAGCTCAGTAATCTTGCAGAAAAGGCCGCCACTTGAACCCCATTATACCCTGAATATGGCCGCCCGCCGTTCATACACGCCGAAACCGGCGATAGGTTCCGAAAGTGTAGGAACAAACGGTTTGGACGTGGGGAGATTCGGGCTGGAGCTTGTGACGTTGAGCTGAAGACGTTGAAAAGCCTACTTCACTGGGCTAGGTATCGGCGCAGGCTAGGCTTCGGGACTCTTGAACAGGCCGTCGTCAATCTTTATCCCGTAGGTCACGTTTAAAATTCGCGTTTCCTGGATTTGCTTCCCGTCCTCCAGCAAAATCGTGCGGTAAGGAACAAGAGTACCCTGCGCATACCGGTAATCCATAAACTTGCGGGAGTATTTCAGCGGCGAGCCGCCTGAGACAGGTTCTTCGTATTCGAGCCACAACACGTGGAGGCTTTTTGCGCTTATGTAGTATCGCGTCGACTGCTTCTCTTTGTCGATCACGTCCAAAACGTACAGATCCAAGCCCTTTTGCTTGTCCTTGCCAACCAGCGAAAGCGTGGAACCGTTCTCTTTATACCGCAACAGATTATCTATGCTGTGGTGATGTTGGGAAAGAAAGGTGCTGGCGGCATCCTGACGCGGGGTGAACGCAGACCCGTTGATAATGCCCCAAAGACGGCCGCTGCCGTAAATCAGCGAGTACTCAAGCGTCGGCATTTTCTGGTCGAGCCGTATTTTATCCGTGTCCATACTTTCGCCGCGCACGAAACGCCTCTGATACGAAGCTTCTTCCCTTTTCTCTATATCGCAGGTCGGCTTGCAGATGCGTCCGCTCTCGACACCATTTCGCCGTATCTTTGCCAGCAACTCGCGGCTGCCGTAAAGAAAAATCGCGGATTCCGCAACCTGTTCAGCCGTAAAGTTCTTCTGGTTCTTATCTACCTTTTCAACCTTTTGCGGGTCCTTCTTGTCACCCGAAGTGGCGGTGCTGGTTTGTTGAGCAAATCCGCGGCCCGGCAATAGAGTGGCTACAGATACAATCAGGATCGCGAAAATAACGGCAGGGGTTAACAATGAACGAAGCAAGAAAATTCTCCTGTTAAAGCCGATGTAGATTAGGTGCAACGAATATCGGGGAAAGCTGGTTATCGAGCCTGCGGATTGTATCACAGCAGCCGCAAAGACCTGTCGTAACCAGGTGTATTGATGCGGATTTTCGCAGCGTCCGATGCCTGCAGGGCCCTTTCTAATCCGGCGTCTGAGGGGTGTGACGCTCATCGGAACGCACCGCGAGATAGTGGGTAATTTGATAGCGCAGTAATTCTCACCACGACGCCAAATTGACAAGCGTTCCGATAACATCGTACGCTGACTGTTTTTCCAATTGGCGCTATTTCTGTCCGGCGGGGCTGACGCGCACCGGGCAACGACGTAATAACCAAACGTAAGGATGAGTGAGTGATGAAAAAGGTAGGCATACTGG
Source organism: Pyrinomonadaceae bacterium (assembly GCA_035297925.1). Taxonomy (GTDB): domain Bacteria; phylum Acidobacteriota; class Blastocatellia; order Pyrinomonadales; family Pyrinomonadaceae; genus PSRF01. Next base: position 12,855 of record DATGYM010000367.1, read on the forward strand.
TAGGGCGTGAGAAGACCTTTCCCGACGCTTTGATAAGAAATATCAATGAACGCGGCGGCGGAGAAATCACCGCCGAATTTGTAACCCTGGGGGGCGTCAGACACGACGAACCGCCCCACTACGATCTCGTTATCGACCGCATCTCGCATGAGGTTCCCTTTTATCGCGCCACGCTCAAGCGAATGGCGCTCGAAGGAACGGCGATCATTAATAACCCGTTTTGGTGGTCAGCCGACGACAAGTTTTTTAATTATTCGCTGGCGCGAAAACTCGGTGTAGCGGTACCGAAAACAGTTTTGTTGCCACAAAAGGATTACATCCCGGGCATTGTCAGCGAGAGCCTCAGAAATTTGGAGTTTCCAGTGGACTGGCAAGGCATTGTCGACTACGTCGGCTTCCCTTCTTTTTTGAAGCCTTTTGACGGCGGCGGCTGGAAGAATGTATCCAGGATTAATTCGCTTGAGGAATTGCTGCGCGAATACGATCAAACGGGAACTCTTTGCATGACACTGCAAGAGGGGATCGAGTTTGAGCAGTTCGTACGGTGCTACTGCGTAGGCCAGGAAGAGGTGATGATCATGGCCTATGATCCGAGAAAGCCTTACCTTTCCGGGGAACAATACAAACACGATCCTGATTATCTGGCCCCGGAGCTGGCCGATCGCGTCAGACGTGACGTCCGCACGTTATGCACTGCTCTGGGATATGATCTCAACACAGTGGAATTCGCGATCAAGGATGGCGTCCCTTACGCGATCGACTTCATGAATCCGGCGCCGGATGCCGAGTTGGCTTCGGTGGGCGAGTTCTATCACAACTGGATTGCTGAAGCTGTCACAAATCTGGTCTTCAAACGACTGCGCCAGACGCGCAAAACTCCGAGTTACCGTTGGGACGCACTGCTAAATCCTGCCCCGAGTCAGACCATGGCCGTGGCTTCCGAAAGCGAGCAGAAATCCCGCACGATTCAACCGGCCGCAGACACTGCGACTGGAGCGCGGAAGAGCGCAGCTAAAGCGGCGGCTGCCACGGGGAAAGCCCAGGAGCTTGGCGGTGGCACTGTGGAAAGTGATATGAAAAACGAGGGCGCGTCGCGTGCGCAACGCGGAACAAAGGCAACTAACCCCGCGAAATCAGCAGCACGCAAGGAAACAAAAAATACTCGCTCCAGGTCCAGTTAGCGAAACACTCGTTCGCTAAAAACACAAAAGGTAGACCGCAGGGGTCTACCTTTATTTTTTGCCGCCTTCAAATTCTTTGTGTGTCAAACCGTGACTCGCGGCGGTCTTCTTTTTGCGAGCAGCTTGAGAGCAAACAAGCTCGAGAGCCAGGCGATCAGGGATGATGACGCCAAATACCAGCAAAGACCGGCAACCGCCTCGTCAACATAGGGGACAATCAACGCCACGAGGATGCTGGCGTTCGTAACGCGTGCCGCGAGCCTGCGCACCTTCAGGACATGTTGCAGCAAGTCTATCCGCCGCAGCTCGGAAACCAGGTAATCATCGTCCTTGTTCAGCAACGCGTAATAGTCGGCTTCGCGGATTGCATGGCGTGAAAGAGCGTTATCTGCGGCCGCCTGGGCCGCATCGCGATACTGATGTATGACGTGCGCCAACTTCCCTTCGCGCAGAGCAAGATTGGCCAGTCCCATCCGGGCCCTGAAATTTTGCGGCTCAAGCTCTATTGCCTTCTGAAAGCTATTCTGTGCTCGCAGGGTTTCGCCCCATTCGAGAAAACTCTCACCAACCAACGCCAGCAGATCCGGCTCTCTTTCAGCTCGCATGGCTGACAAACGCAAGGCCGCCCGCGCACGCGACAAAAGTTTTGGGTCGCTTAAGCTGCTCGCCTGCGACCGCAATAAACTTGCAAACTGAAAAATAAGTCGTCCATCTTTCGGAATCACAATCAGGGCCCGACGAAAGGCTTCGCGTGCTTCGTTAAGACGACCGGCGATCCTCAGTTTGTTACCGACCTGACCTAAGAGCCTGGCTCGGTCTCCGTCCATTGCGGAAGCGATTGCAGTTCCGTCGCCGGCTTCGCCGCCGCCAGGTTTTTCCTTCCTGCCTCCGAGCTTGAATTCCAGCTTAGCCCCTTCCAAAACTGCCGCAGAAGCAAGTTGTAGCGATTGTGCTTCACTGTTCAGCGGGTTAGGCTCGCACAGGTAATCGCGCAACTCAATCGTGCGCAAATCGAGTTTGTCCTCGTGAATCAGCGGGAATAATTGTCGCACCATTTCACGATAGCTATGGCCACCCGATGCGAAAACAAACTCCAGATTTCGGCCAATGATTTGAGTTCGATAGCGGTAACGAACTCGGCCGCCGCGCCTGAGCGTTCTCACGGCGCGAGTATCCACTCGTTCAAAGTCTGCAACGTTAAGTTCCTTCTTGCGGCCACTTATACGCTGCGTCAGAAAAGCCAACGGGCCGCTGCGCGTTAGAAACTGCCCGTCAAATTCGATTCGATCACTAAAGGCCAAAAGCGGAATGATGAGCCACGCAATAGCCAAGACCGCAAGCGCAAATATATCTTGTTCCGATCGCAACAAAAGCGCCGAGCAGAAAGTGAGAACGCTGGCAGCGGCAAAATAGGACCCGGGCGACACTCGCACGCTTGCCAGCGGCAAACTCTTGCGCGGGCGCTCTCGTTCGCGCGCGACTTCGGTAAGCGCCTTTAGCGTTTCTATTTGCTTAGTGTCACTCATCTATCGTGCTTCAACTACCGGACACTCCACCGGTACGTCAAGAGAGAATGTGCCCCTGCCCTTTCCTGGCTCAGTGTAACGTAAGTCGGCAAACTGGACGAGCGTTTGCGTCAGGCAATCGTCGCCGATTACGCGAACGACCGGAAACCGCGCAAAACCAAGAAACACTTGTGCGCGATCATCTTCTGCCGCCCGCGCGACGACATCCGCGGCGGGCGCCACTGGCTTTTCAAAGCGCACGACTTGCGGCGCATCCGGCAAATTACCTGGCACCGACAAGTTGAACCGGTAAGTTGCGCGATCGGTTTCGAGTACGCACAGCCATGCGGTTGGGTTCGCTACTGTCGGCATTGCGGCAACTCTAAGCAATCGTTCGGTGTGACTATTTGCGATATTGCCGGCTTGAACGGTTGCGCGTCGCAGCGCTACAACGTGAATAGCCGCCAGCGCACAAGAGTAGATCGCCACCGTAACGAGGGCGACAATCGCCACCCTCGCGCTGCCCTCCCGACCAATTTTTGTACGACAAAGAATAACGAGAACAACCAGGCCGGTTATCCAAAAGAGACGAAGCGGGATGTTGTTTGACGAAGGAGTTTCGCCGGCTGAACGCACGAGGACCAGATATGTGGGAATAAGTGCGACTACGAGCCAGGCGATGAGCTGCTTTTTACTCTTCGAAGTCAGCAAAAAGGACGCTCCTCCGAGGACCATCCAGAAAAAAGGGTCTATGACGAACAGGAAGTCTCCGTAGAACCAGCGCGCATTCCAGGGCAACAGGAGGCGGACCCCGTAGTTGTTCGTCCAATCCAGAAACGGATGGGTTGCAGTGACTGCAAGTGAAACAAGCAGCAACCCCTTTAACTTTACCCGGGGCTTGCGTTTTTCAAGTTGCGCGATTAGTCGATCGATTAAATAGAAAACGAGCGGCAACAAAACGACGAGAGCCAGGGTCCCGACGATGGAGTGAGTAATGCCACGATGATGCTCGAGAAATGACCAGCGTCCCCGGAATATCAGAGTAACAATATCGACGTCCGGTGCACTGGCTGCGAGTAAGCAAAGCGCAGTCGCACCTGGTGAGAGTTTTTCCAGGCCGGCTTTGGCTGCAGTCAGTCCAACCAGTGAATGAGTAAGATTATCCATCCGAGGCGCGGACTGGGCTGAAATTTAAACGAGCTTCAGAAGGGCAATTCTCCGCTGGGAGCTTCCGGAGTCAACTTTGCATAGCGATCAGGGTCGAGCTTTTGAAGTTTTTCGGCAGCATCTCGGGCAGCGGTTGATACAGGCGCCGGCGTACCGTCGGAATCCTTCGCCTGGCGCGAAGCTTCGACGATATTGAAGAGCAAATCCGCTGCTTCTGCTCTCTTGCCTTGTTTTTCGTAAACGCCGGCTAAGCGGAGATTAGCGAGCTCGCTGGTCACTACGGTGCTGTTCTGCGCGGCCAGTTCGGAATACAACCGTGCAGCTTCGTCGTACTTGCCGTCCACTTCTTTGGCCTGCGCAAGCGCGAATTTCGCCAGGGTGGCTGATTCCGGTTCCCCGCTCTTGCTTACGTCCTCTAATTCGCGCATCGCTTTCTCGCGGTCCACATACAAGAGATTTGTAGCAATGAAATAACGGGCCTCGGTTTGATAAGGATCACCGTACTTGACGACAACCTTTTGAAACTCGTCGATCGCTTTTTGCGCTCGTTCCTGTTCGCTCGCGTAGGTTGGAGCGACCGCTCCGGGAACAGGAGAGGCTGTCGCCACGGGAGCAGTTGCAATCGTAATCCCGCGACCCAACGCGCGCCTTGCTTCATCTGCTTTGCGATTGCTCCACTTGAGGTAAACGCCGACCAGCACCGCCAGCAGCACCAATCCAACAATGCCGTAGATGATGGCTTTGCCTTGGCCTTCGAGTCGCTCACCCAGGCTGTCAAATATTTTGTCGGCAGTGTCCCGGAATTTGTCGTGCTGGAGTTCGCGCGCGCGTTTCTTTTTGTATTTGGCCACTTGGTTCTTTCTCGCAAGTCCGCATAGGGCACTGCGTTCTTTCAGGTGTATGATTAGCGAAAGACTCACTCTAAAGGCCGTCTGGAAAGCTTGTCAAGCAGGCGGTTTGTAAAGAGTTGGGGCGTTAAAATGCAGTCGCGGTTGCTGATGTGGATACAGAATTGATCACTGAAAGTTTTTTGGGAACAAACAGACTGAACCGGGTGTCTAACCACACAACTGCCCAACCTACCGTATTGATTGGGCAGGAGTCGGCAGCTACTCCGATTCCGTCCCCAGGGAGAAACAAGTGAGCTACGGAGAGCCCATAGCCCTCCGGCAAATGGAATTAGAGCAGGCTGCACCCGGCGCCGTTATGGACCCGTGCGAAGTGCGGCCCCGGTCAGAAATAGAGTTCATTGAAAGATTGAAACGCGGCGAAGCGGCGGCCTTTGAACAACTGGTAGCTGAACGCTCAGGTGAGATTTACGGGTTGCTTTTCCGCCTGACGGAAAACAGCGAAGAAGCCAGTGACCTGACGCAGGAAACGTTCTTGCGGGCCTTCCAAAACATCGGACGTTTTCGCGGTGAGGCAGACCTGAAAACGTGGATTTACCGGATTGCAATCAATCAGGCGCGCAATCGCTGGCGCTGGTGGCGGCGGCGCCGGCGCGATGCAACCGTTTCGCTCGACGCCACGCAGGTTCAATCCGGTCAGACAATGCTCGCGAGTCTGGTCGCCCGGGAAAAGAATCCTGAGCAGCAGACCCTCGCGCACGAACGAGAGTTAGCGCTGCGGGCGGCGCTGCAGAAAGTGGGCCGCGCTTATCGCGAGACGCTCATCCTGCGGGACATAGAAGGTTTCACGTACGAAGAGATCGCAGTGACGTTGGGAATCAATGTGGGCACAGTGAAATCGCGATTGGCACGTGGCCGAATGGAATTGCGGCGTAAGTTAGAAGG
>DATGYM010000368.1:0-31565 GCA_035297925.1 Pyrinomonadaceae bacterium
CAGGAAGCGACGGAAGCCACCGGCCGGCGTGATCCTTTTGCGCCGCCTGACTCTCAGGCGCAACGCCTGAATCTCGCGGGGCAGCTTCTCGATGTTGACGTGCCGCGCGCGCTGCAATTTGCGGATCCGGCGCTGACCGCAATCTCAATGCAGGGTTTGAATTTTTTGTCATTCCTCCGCGACAAAGATCCTGCGGCCGCAGATCAGCGCTATCTTCGCATGCTTTCGCGGGCGGCAGCCGACCTGGAGTCAGATGCAAATACAGTCTCCCTGCTCTCGTCGTATTTGTTCACGCCCCACATGTTTTTTACGTTCGACAATCAAGGCGGCACATCAAGTTCGCAAATGGGCCGGCCTACGTCGCCACCCACGCCTACCCCGGAATTGCGCAATGCCTTCTTCCAGGTTGCGGCTCAAATCCTGACGCGCCCTCTCGCGCCGCCGGAACAAGATCGCACCACCACAGGTCTCGAAGGAAAGTACCTCGTCATCAAAAGGTTGATGCCGCTATTCGAGCAATATGCCGCGCCACAAACCACCGATATGCTGCGGGGACAATTGGCGGCGCTGGGAGCCAACGTGCGCGACGAGCTTCGCAAAAGGGACGATGACGTAATGCGACGGGGCATCCGTCCTGAAGAAGATTCCGCTGATCGAGAGCAGACTTTACGCGATCACATTGAGCGCGCCAAAACTTCCGAGGAGCGCGATCAGCTTTACATCGAGTTGATAATGTTAAGCTTGCGCAAGGGTGATACCGGCGCTCGTGATCTGGTCGAAAAAATTGAAGACAGCGACTTGCGCAAACAGGTGCGACCATACGTTGACGTGAGCCTCGTTATCAATGCCGTTGATAAGAAACAGGTGGAGGATGCACACCGTTTGGCTCTGTCCGGCGAACTAACTCACTTTCAAAGAGTGTGGGCCCTGACACAAGTAGCGCGCCAGCTAACGGAAACTGATCGCGAGAAGGCGCTGACAGTGCTTGAAGCCGCCGCTGAGGAAGCGCGTCGCATTGATGGTTCAGATGCGGATCGTCCCCGAGCTTTGATTGGCGTGGCCAATGCACTCTTCGCTCTGGATCGCACGCGGTCGTGGGAACTGGTAACAGAATCAGTTAAAGCTGCAAACTCGGCTAACGGATTTACCGGCGAAGACGCGCGTATCATGTTACGCCTGCAAACCGCGAACATCACTCAGGTGCGTTCGAACTCGGCAGAGAATTTTGATTTGCCGTCAATCTTTCGCGTCCTGACAAAAGACAGTTATGACCGTGCGGTTGCCCTGGCGCGAAACTTTGAAGGCGATTCACCCCGGGCTACGGCGCTGATTTCCATCGCTCGCACGGTATTGGAGCAGAATTGAGGTAGCGGGACAGTCGGGGATTAGCAGGAACGTGTTCCCGGACGCTCGTCCTTTATGAGTAGATGTTCATCGGTCGTGTAAGTAGCGCGATGGGATCGTCTATGTTCAAAGCCTCACGCACAAAGAACGGCTCACCGGCGGCGACGCCAATCAACGAACCAAAGTAGCGCATGCGATCCTCGATTTGTTTGAGAAACGCGGGATCGCTGATACGCGTGGTCGGCTCGTCTGAATCGGGCCGGTAGAATTGAGACGTGTGCGCTCTGATGGCCGCCATCTTTTCCGCCACAAAATCCGAGACATCCACAATAAACGACGGCAATACGTGACGCGAGAACAACGAGTGCATGATCGCCGGCATCCGAATTGGCGCTTGCTTGCCTTCCTCATCGTATCGCGCCATGGTCGCCAGCCGCGCAGCCTCACGCACAATGCGACAGGTATTCGCATGGTCCGGGTGCGGGTCGTCCCAATGGGTGGTCAACAACACTTTAGGTTTATGCGAGCGTAGGACGCGAACGACTGCGGTGCGCGCTTCCTCCGTTAACCATACGTGGCCATCCGGCTGGCCCAGATTTAGTCGCAAATCGAGTTTCATCAGGCGCGCGCCTTCCACTGCTTCCCTGGCGCGCACTTCCGGCGTGCCTCGCGTTCCCATCTCACCGTTTGTCATATCAAGCACTGCAGTGCGATAACCCAGTGCCTTCAAGCGCAACAACGTACCCGATACTGACAGCTCTGCATCGTCGGGATGCGAGAAGACTGCGAGCGCGTCCAGTTCGAATTGTGTTTCGTCAATCACGTCTTTGAGGTTTAACTGAGGCTCGCGCATTTGGTCAAGTGTGTTTCGCGAAAGCTGGGCGGTATCGAACTACCGTTTGAGTTTGACGGGGCAGCGATGCTCTTTGTAGCCTCAGCTTTGAGGGGTCCTCAATTTATGAAACTCGTCGTTCTCGGCTCGGGCGCGTCAGTTCCGCATCCGCATCGCACTGCTGCCGGTTATTGGCTGCAAACTGAAGGCGGCAGCGCCCTGTTAGATATAAGCGCCGACGTGCCACACCGGATGGCCAGCGAAGGGCTTGACTGGGTCAATCTTGACGCGATCTGGATTAGTCATTTGCATCTCGATCATCTGGGTGGCCTGGCTCCTTTTCTTTTCAGCACCCGCTCTGCTCCCGAAACTCAGCAGCGTGCAAGGCCACTGAACATCTATGGCGCCGCGGGCTTTACTAAAGTCGTGGAAGCGATCGATCGCGCCAATGACTATCGTTTGTTACAGCAGCCATTTCCCGTCGTGCTCAAGGAATTGGGGCCTGACGAAAAATTCGAGCTGTTACCGGGACTCGAAGGACTGACGCTCTCTACGCCGCATACAAGAGAAAGCCTGGCTGTACGACTGAAAGATAAAAACGGCAGTGTGCTCGTCTTCACCTCAGACACCGGATATTCCGACGAACTCGCCGAATTTGCTGCCGGGGCCGATCTGTTGTTGACGGAGTGTTCGTTCTACCAGAACAAAGCCATAAACACGCATATGGAATTAGTTGAAGCGCTCAAACTCGCCGGAAAGTGTGAGCCGCGAATGCTGATGCTAAGTCATCTTTATGCCGAGTGGGATGGCATCGATCTTGCCGGTGAAGCGCGAAAGCTTTGGTCGGGCGAAACTATCGCAGCCTTTGATGGCTTGAGATTGGAATTTTAGAATCGTCGGGCGGAGTTTCAGTTATGCAAAAGTTCATAATGCTCCTGGCGACGACTTTAGTTCCTGTTCTGTTTTCAGGACCTCATTCAGCTCACAATGCATTTGACCCGGCGAACAGCGCTGCCAATGGCGACCGCGAACTCAAGTCGCCCTTGCTTGAGATCGGAGGTGTACCGCCCGGACCGCGCTCAACGGTGACCTATCCAAAGATCAAGGTTGTTTCCTTCAACATACGCTGGCGCAGCGGAGACGACTTGAAGAAGCTCGCCCATTTCTTAAAATACCGAGAAGATGCCGAAATCGGCGGCGCTACAGTTCTCGGTTTGCAGGAAGTCGATCGCAACAAGAAACGGAGCGGCAATAAAAATAGCGCACAGATTCTGGCCACAGAGTTGGGCATGTATTACGCCTGGGCAGCGCCGCCGGCCGTGTCGAATGTTCATGAGGAAGAAACCGGCGTAGCTATCTTCAGTATTTATCCGCTCGCCGATGTCCACCGTCTGGTTTTACCGCATAAGGGACCGGGTGGCAGGCGAAGAGTGGCGCTCGGAGCGACTATAAAGCTGGGTCAGACGGAGGTGCGTGTTTATTCGGTGCATGGAGAAACGCGTATACCCATAGATTGCAAGTTGGGCCAGCTGAAAGCTGTTATGAATGATTTGAGTTGCTACAGCAAGACCATGCCCGCAGTCATCCTCGGCGATTTTAATACCTGGGAACCGTTGGCTGTCAGCGAAACATTCAAACTGTTCGCGTCCGCTCAATTTCATACTCCGTTCGATGAACAACCGACATTTTCACGCCGTGTGTTGTTTGTGCCTATTGAGCTGAAGCTCGACTGGATTTGGCTGCGAAACCTTGAGGCCACGGGCCACGGAATCGATCAAACAATTACGTTGTCAGACCATTGGCCTTTATGGGTTGACCTGATGTTGGGGCAAAGACCGGCCTGATTTGGTCAAGCCCGCGCTAGAGCCGCCATTGAGAGTTGCAGCCCGGCAAAAACGGCCCGGAACTTCTATTGTGCTAAATTACTTCCTGCCTAAAGTGCTCAATATCTCAAATACGATTCGGGGATCAAAAGGATGAGGTGTCCAAGTTGTGGCCGACGCGTCGGAAGAGCAAGACTGCGTTGCCCGGCATGTAGAACAAAACTGACAACCTGGTACTTCGTGGCGGCAATTATCATCGCTCTCGCTTTGTTGGGACTCTGGTTGCTTATGGAGAAGTTAGGGTAAGGACACTTCAAACCTGAAAAAGGGAAGGATAAAGGGGAAAATGTAGGGGCACGGCATGCCTTGCCCTTGCCGGTTTGAGATGAGTGTATGGCCGGTCGCTACCGGCTCCCGGTTCTGATCTTGCCGTCGCTACCGCTGATGTCGTTGACGTAGCCGGTCAGTTTGTACGCGCGCCCAAAAAGGCAAGGGGAAAAGTAAACCTTTACCGTATTCCCCTTCTTCTTGACTGCCGTCACCTCGCGCCCCATTCCCAAATGCCGTACAGAATTTTTTTGTCAAGCAGCTTCCCTGACTGCTTTAGCGAAAGAATGATTTGTCCGCGATGGTGCGATTCGTGGGAAATCAGGTAACCCATAAAAGCGGTTGCATGCGGCTTGAAGCCTTTTACCTTGCCGCCCACCTGCAGACTTTGAGCGAGCAGTGATTGAATCGCCTTCCCGGATTCAGTGAGCGATTTGTGCAACAACTTTTTGTCCCCCGCCTGCTCTTTCTCAATTCTTACCAGCCCCTTTAACAAATCAGGCGCCGCTGATTTCAACCACATCAGCCGAACGTTGTGCACATGGGCAAACTGCTCCCCAACGGAGCGCCCTTTTGAGGCGGACACGCTATGGAGGTTCGATGATTCAACCGCATCGAGTAGATACAGATTGATCCGGTTGTGAATGGTCCACGTTTCGAGAAACTGGTTTTCGTCCATTGCCTACGCCTTCCGCCAGTGAAGCAAACTGGCAAGCCTGCACGCGTACTACATTTTTCGTCTAAACGAAGTAACAGCAATTCCTCTTGTGCCGTGTAGGAGGGAGTGCTAGTGAACACGAACCACGATGCTGTTGGCGGTCAGCGCATTGCCGGTTGCTCGCTGTAAATCAGCAATGGCCTTGTTCAGATCCGTCTGCGCCCGCAATTCATTACCTCGCGCAGTCGTCAAAGCAGTTTGCCGCTCCAGCACGAGGAAAACTGTCGACTGGCCAGCGTCGAGCTTGCGCTGTTCGCTCTGATATTGCTGCTCGCTCGCCTGTCTGGCGATAACCGCCGAGCGCAAGCGCGCCTCGGCGCTGCGCACCGACTGCAAAGCGTTTCTGACGTCAACCTGAATCGATTGTTCGAGCTGTTCACGTTGCGTCGCGAGGCGTTGGCCTTCGACCAGCGAACGGCCCAACTGCGCCTCAGCCGTTCGATTCCTAAGCGGCAGGTTGATCTGCACGCCGACGCGAAAGTTGTTGAACCGATTCGTCAACAAATTTTGTAACGACTGGTCGTAGCCGCCAAGCAAATCCGGCGCGATGTTTTGTACCGGGGGATCAGGCAGGCGATCGAACCCTGCATTCAGCAGTAATCGATTCACCGCGTCGCGCAATTGAGTCGACGATGAAGTCAGCGGATTGGCTCCGCCACTCGATGTGCCGGCCAACCCAACCATTCCATAAGAGCCGACCAGGTCAACTGCCGGTTTGGTCTGTTCGCGAAAATACTTCTGATCGATTTGATTGATCTCGCGGGCCACATTCGATTGTTGCAGCTCCGGCCGGTTATCCATCGCCGCTTTCATGGCTTCGGGCAACGAAATGTCGGGCGGAGCGAGATCTACTGAGTCGGTGGGAATAATCGAGAGGCTCCAAAGATCTGCTTCTCGATTCACTGCGATCAGGTTTTTTAAATTGTTTTCGCTGCGCGAGACTTCCTCAAGGGAACTGAAAAGCGTTTGCTCGAAGCCTGCCACTTGCGCTTCAGCCGCTACCACATCAATCGGCGCCAGCGCGCCCTCGGCCACCAAACGTTGGTTGTGCTCAAGCTGCAATCGCGAATCGCGCACGGCATCTCTTTGCACCTGCAGGTTACGCAACGCAAAGACAAGATCCCAGTAAGCACGCTGCACGCTGGTGATCGTCTCTATCGCCCGCTGCCTGAACTGAGCGTCAGTCAGCGATAAATTTTTCCGGGCGATCTCAATTTGCCGGCGGTTGTTATCAAACTTCAGCCCACGGAAAAGGGGCTGGGCATATGTGAAAGTGAGCGCCGTCGGATACTGCGGATTGAGCGCCGTGAATTGGTTGTTCGAGGTCAACCGGACAGACGAAAAATCCAGATGATAGTTGCCTCCGAGTTGCGGCGTCAGGCCTTCCACCCGCGCAGTCGCGGTGTAATCACTTTGCGTAGTCGCACCGTTAGAACCGCCGCTGAGAAAACTCGAGATAGGACTCTTGATACGTTCGTAATAAGAAGACGAAACCAAATGAGGATCGTATACGCCGCGCGCGGCGGTTAGATCAAACTCGGCGATCTTTACGTTGTGCCTTGCAACCTCGATATCCTTGTTGTTTTCCAGCGCCAGCGCCAGCGCCTCGCGGAGCGATAGCGGCCTCTGGTGATCCATATCTACGCCCACCCGGCCAAGCTCAGGAAGCGGCTTTTGCGCTGGATGAAAATCCGGCGCGATAGCCGGCACCTGCAAATCCTGCGGCGAAGGCGAAGGCGTTGCGCCAGCCTCCTGCCCGACGGCGCTGTTAGCGACCAACAGGCCAAGCATTACGAAACCAATTACCCTGGAAATTACAAACCTGATCATCTAGTGCCTCGAAACCAAACTGAATAACGACGCCGTGGCACTGGCTGCCTTGCGGCGCGTCCAGCCAAAGGCTCCGGTCATTCCCGAGCCGATATAGCCCCATACTCTGCTTCTGCCGAGATCGTCGAAGAGTGAATAAAAAACCGGCACCGCAAGCAGCGTCAGCAGCAAACAAAGCGATTGCCCGCCTACCACGAGCACGCCGATTGAACGATTTGTACCCGACCCTGGGCCACTCGAAATTGTCAGCGGCAACATGCCTGCAACCAGAGCGATAGTAGTCATCAGGATTGGCCGCAGGCGATCGCGGTTCGCGCGAATTATCGCTTCCAGTCGTTCCATGCCACGCGCCCGCAGTTGATTCGTGTGATCGATTTGCAGAATCGCGTTCTTCTTGACTACGCCAAAAAGCAGCAATAAGCCGAGGCCGGAAAAAATATTTACCGTCTGCCCGGTGAGCAACAACGCCAGAATTCCGAACGGAATTGCCAGCGGCAGCGTCAGCAGGATCGTAATCGGGTGAATAAAGGACTCAAACTGCGCTGCCAGGACCATGTACATGAAGACGAAAGACAATATGAACGCCAGCATGAAGTAATATCCGGCGCGCCCCAGTTCTTTTGAACGGCCCGCGAGCCCTGTCTTGTATGAGGGATCGATGCCAACTTCCTTCGCAAACGCGTTCATCTTTTGAATCACTGCCGCTTGCGATCCACCCGGCTTAACGTTCGCGAGCAGCGTGACCTGCCGCTGTCGATTAAGACGATCAATGGCTGACGGGCCGGTACCCTCTTCTATCCTCACAAGATTGTCCAGACTTACCCAACCGATCTTTGCAGAAGAGACGATCATCTGACTGAGTCCCTCAACGCTCGAACGTGATTGGCCAATTGCCCGGACGCGTACGTTGTACTGATCGGTGCCGGCGTTGAACGTAGAAACTTTTTGCCCCGCCACCAAAGTGTTAAGCGCTTCCGCCACATCGGCCACGCGGACTCCCAGGTCTGCCGCGCGCTCCCGGTCAATCACCACGCGCAGCTCAGGCTTTCCGGTAATGAGCGACGAATCAGCGTCGACAACATCGGGAATTGTCTTCATTTTCTGCAGCAGCGCCTCGGAATACTTCGTCAGCTTTTCCAAATCAGGACCACCAATCACATATTGGATATCCGCGTTGCGAAAGCCCCCGCCAGAGATTGCGGCGACCTGCTGCACGCTGGTCCTCAGTTGCTCGGGAGACTCTTTCAGATACTTGGCTAGAATTTCTGAACGCGCCTGCACCATCAGATCGGTCTGCGAAACGCTGCGCTCCTCCAGCGGCTGCAGCTTTACGTAGATCGAAGCAACGTTCACTTGCTCCTGCTGCCCGCCACCGATGGTTGTGAGCGTGTCGGTTACGCCCGGCAGCTTTCGCAGGTCGGCAGAAATCCTTTCGGCAAGCGTCGATGTCGCCGCCAGCGTCGAGCCTTCCGGCGCGCGCACGTTGACTTCAAACTGCGATTGATCGTCAACCGGCAGGAAATTCTTGCCGACGAACATGAAGAGAGGCACGATGCTGATTATCACGATAAGGCAAGCAACCACGACCACCCAGCGATGCGTCATCGACCAGGTGAGCATCCGCGTATAGGTGCGATCTATCGGTCGATAAAAGCGCGATTCTTTCGAGCCGTGGTCCGCTGGTTCCGTGCGACGTTCAAACGGGCCTTCTTCCGCATCGTTACTGCGCTTGATCAAACGCGCAGCCAGCATCGGAGTCAGCGTAAAGGAAACCAGCAGGGAAACGGCTATGGCAAAAGAAGACGTCAATCCAAACGATGACATGAAGCGGCCGACGATGCCCCCCATGAATCCTACCGGCAGGAAGACAGCCAGCAACGACAACGTTGTAGCCGTTACCGCCATGCCGATTTCCTTCGTGCCCTCGATTGCGGCCTGGAAAGAAGGAATTCCCTTCTCCTCAATAAAGCGAAAAATATTTTCGAGCACCACGATCGCGTCGTCGATCACGATACCGACCATCAACGTCAGCGCCAGCATCGTGATTTGATTCAGCGTAAAACCCATCGCTGCCATCAAGCCAAAGGTTGCGACCAGTGACGTGGGAATAGCGAGCGCGGCGATGACCGTAGAACGGAAACTCCAAAGGAAAATGAAAACGACGATCGCTGCCAGTATGCTGCCTTCGATCAAGTGCCTTTGGATTGACTCAATGGACGCTTTGATGAAGATTGACTGATCGCCCACGACCTCCGTTTTAAAACCGGGTGGCAGAGTCTTCTGAATTTCCGCCAAACGTTCTTTAACGGCGTCCGCAACGGCGACAGTGTTCTGTCCCGACTGCTTGGAAACAACCAACGTGACCGCCGGCTCGCCATTCAAGCGCGCTTCTGTACGCGCCTCTTCAGCGCCATCTTCTGCATAGCCCACGTCACTGAGTTTTACTGAATAAGTGCCACGGCTACCGACTACCAGATTATTAAAATCGGAAGGCTGAACGATGCGCCCCATGGTTCTTACCGTCAGCTCGCGCTTGCCTTCGTCCACGCGGCCGCCAGGCAACTCAATGTTTTGCGCGCGCACGGCATCGGCCACCTGCGCCACGGTCACATTGAAAGCGCGCAACTTATCGGGATCGACCCAAACTTGAATCTCGCGCGTGCGGCCGCCAATGATCGACACTTCCCCGACGCCGCTAATCGATTCGATCTGCTGTTTGATCTTCTTGTCGGCAACGTCGGTCACCTCCCGCGGTGAACGGGGCGCGGACACCGCGATCCGTACGACCGGCGCGGCGTCAGTGTCCAACTTCTGAACAATCGGCTGCTCGGCAGTGACGGGTAGATCGTTAACTATAAGGTCGATTTTGTTGCGGACTTCCTGCGCAGCAATGTCAGGATTTTTTTCCAGCAGGAAGGTAATAAAAACCTGGGAAACGCCCTCGACTGACGTCGAACGCAGTTCATCGATGCCGCTGATCGTATTTACGGCGCCCTCGACCTTGTCAGTAATTTCGGTTTCGATTTCCTGGGGCGATGCGCCCGGATTAACTACCGAAACAGTGATCGTGGGCAGGTCGATTTTGGGGAAAAGATCTACGCCCAGCGATTTATAGGAAAAGAGTCCAACGACGGTCAGACTCAGAATGAGCATGGTCGCAAACACCGGACGCCGAACACAAATTTCAGCTAGTTTTTGCATTACTAATGATCCTGGTTCTTTGTACTTTGACCTTTGTTATGATCGGTAAGCCTCGCGGATTACTCGAGGCCGCCAGCGCACCAGGATCAAAGTTCAAAATCAAAGCACTATTGTTTGACCGCCATCCCGTCGCTTAATTGGTCAATATTGCTTGTCGCCACGCTTTCGTTTTCGCCAACACCAGTTTTTATCTCAACCAGGTCGCCCTCGGTTTGTCCCAGTTGCACCTGGCGCTGCTGAGCGTGGCCGTCTTTAATTACAAACACGCGGCTCACGCCCGACTCTGTCAGCACGGCGCGCGCCGGCACCAGCACCGCTGGAGCAGAGCGGGATTGCAGTATGCGCACAGTCGCAAACTGTCCCGGCTTTAGTGCGCCGCTACCGTTTTCAATTTCCGCCTCGACCGTTAGCGTCCTGGAAGTTGGCGTAACGTTTGGTGAGATGCGCGCTATGCGGCCGCTGAAATTTCGATCCGGCCAGGCGCTGGTGGTTACGGAAACCGACTGGCCAACGTTCACTGTAGGGATTGCCTGTTCCGGAATATCTATTCGCACCCGCAACGGATTGATGCGCACGATGGTCGCCACCTTCGAAGTGGTGGAAACATATTCGCCCAAGTCCGCGGAACGATCGGCGACGTAGCCATCGATGGGCGAATACACGTTTGCGTAAGACTGACTACGCAGCGCCAGATTCAGCTGGCTCTCGGCGTTTGCAACATTCGCGCGCGCAGTCATTACCGCCGCATAGTTTTGCCGCGCCAGCGATAGGGCCGCGTCATACTGTTCCTTTAGCTGATCCCGCTCGGCTTTCTGCTGGTCGTAAGCGGAACGCGAAACATCTCCCGACTCGATCAACTTCTCCGAGCGTCGCAAATTCTTTTCGGCCAGCTCCAGGGCGACCCGCGCATTACCGACTTCCGGCAGCTTGCTCGGATCAAACGACTGTCCGGTGCGTATCCCAACCTTTTCCTCAGCCTGGCGCAATGCTGCCTTCGCCTGTTCCACTTGAGCCTGACCCTGTTGTACGCGTAGCTTTGAGTCAACATCATCAAGGCGCACGATGGTCTGCCCGCGTTTCACGTAGCTTCCCAATTCCACACCCACCAACACCACCTTACCCGCAATTAACGGAGAAACATCGGTCTGCTCGTCGCCGGTTAAGCTGCCAGTAGCTTCAAAGAAACGTGGCAAATCGCGAACGATTGCCGCCGCCGTAGTAATCTCCACCGCCGCCGGTTGCGCTGCAGTGTTTGCGTCGTTTCTGACATTTGCTTTAGAGCCGCCGCAAGAAACCGCAAACAGGAAAAGTCCCGTTAATGCGAGCGCCAGCAAAGACAGTTGCCATGCTGAAATGTGTGATCTCGGAGCAGACATTGAGGCTAGTTCTTTCTCGAAACACCGTTGGTTGAGACCCTGGCGATTGTTTCTCTTTTTGACTTCGCGTCGGTTGAGACGCTGACGCCATTTAAAAAGATGTCAGTAAAATGCCGGGCTGCATCTTCGTTTGAAATCTTCAAGAGACGCCGATTCGGATCCCACAGATTGTTGTTGAGCGAGTGGTGAATAATCATGCCGATAAAGGCACGGACAATTATCAGGGGGTCTATTTCAACAAACACGCCGTCGCGCTGGCGCTCTGCGATGTAGCCGCCCAGGAGTTCGTATACGCGGCGGATGAATTTTTCGAAAAACATTTCCGCCAGTTCATGACCCTCGAGCGCCGAATGGAGCAATAGTCGTTGAAATTCCGGGTCGCATTCGTGGTGATCAAGCGCACCTAAAGCAAGTTGCTCGAAAACGGCGCGGTCGTCTTTATGTTTCAGCGCTTCAGCGACCATTTGTTCGGGATTCATCGCATCGCCGGAACACGCCTTGTGATCGAGAATCGCAGAGTAAAGTTCCTGTTTGGTGGCAAAATGGCGAAACACCATCGCTTCGGAAACGCCGGCCGCCTGCGCAATTTCTCTGGTAGTGGTGCCGCCGAATCCCTTCTGAGAAAAAAGGCTGACCGCCACACGAAGGATTTGAAGTCTCCGGTCTTCGGCGGTCATGCGAACGCCGCTAACTGGCTGATTGCCGCCGCCCGGCGGCGCCTTAATAACTGCCATTTCTTTGGCCAATACTAAATTTCCTTTTCGCTGGTGACGAAGTAAGCACTTACTTACCATTGGCCTGTCGGCTTGTCAAGCAGCGGGTTCGCTCCTGCCGTCTGAAATCTCTGGGGGGTCGCGAACGGTATTTTCTAACCCCACCGTCGGTGGCTTTTTTGTATTGTTCCCGACCTGCGTTATTAGAACTTGTACCTTTTCGCAACAAGCACGCGCTAACAAGAAGTGGCGAGTACCTGCATTCACAGACCTGCTGCGCAGTCATTTCGCGTTTCACAACTCATGTCGCATTGCGCCGAGTTCTCTGCGTTCACTCGGCACATTATTTGCTCCTCTTACTGTGATAACGTTTACACGAAACTTGCTCTTTAAAATTTGTTGGCAATATCCATAAAGGAGAAACGCAGCATGTCGCAGAATAGAACTTCAACTGATTTCCCTGGAACCTCCAGCGGACAGAGTGGCACCACCGGACAAACGAGTGGTGCGGGACAAACAAGTAACGCGGGTCAGACCGGAACCGGCGGACCACAGATCGAAAGTTTCTCGACCCCGTCGTCCAGCAGCACCGGAAGTGCTACCGGAACCGCTACTGCCCTGGCGCAGGAATACGGCAGCAAGATTTCAGAAGCCGCCACCCAGGCCAAGGACTACGTTACCGATAAGGTTTCCGTAGTAGGCGACAAGATCAAAGAACTTCAAAACGCGGATCTGGGTGAAATAGCCGAGAACGCGAAGGATTATGCCCGTCAGAATCCGGGTCAGGCGATCCTGATTTCTGCAGCGGCTGGTTTGCTGCTGGGCTTAATTATTCGCGGCCGCCGATAAACCGGACGCGCATTATTTGCGCGCCTCATTTTTTGAAAGGAGATAGAACGCTATGGCGGCCTCAGCTAGTGGTGCGAAATTGACTACGTCGACACCTGCGGTCACAGCAAAACCGGACGAAAGTCTCCCCTCTCTGTTTAGCCGGTTGGGAGATGACGTAATGCAGCTCTTCGACACGAAGTTGAGTTTGCTAAAGGTGGAAATCAAAGAAGAGGCTAATGAGTATGCTCGCGGCGGCATCATGATCGGCATTGGCGGCGTGATCGCGGCCATTGGTTTTGCGCTGCTGAATGTCGCGCTGGCTTTCGCAATCTCGACCTTCTTTGCAAATGCCGACTTTAGCCAGCCGGCGAAATACGCAATTGGGTTCGTAACCGCGGGTGTGCTCTACCTGGTCATCGGTGGCATCGTGGTGGCCACGATGAAAAACCGTTTGGCAAAACAAAGTCTCGTTCCTGACCGGACGGTTGCTGAGCTCAGAAAGGATAAGCAATGGCTGAAGAACGAACTCTAGGCTTGGCGCGCGCACGCGAAACCAGCGGTGAGGAAACCTCAAAAGAGGAACTTCAGCGTCGTATGGAAGAAGCGCGCGACTCGATTACCAATACCGTAACGGAGATTAAAGAAAACGTGGCGCAACAAGTCGAAAATGTAAAAGACGCGCTCGATTGGCGTGAACACTTTAAAAGACAACCCCTGGCCTGGTCGTTGGGCGCCGCGGGCGTAGGGTTTTTTGTGGGTTACGGAATCGCAGCCGCCTTTACCGGAGACGATGACGACGACGATGAAATCCGTTACGCGGCTGCACCTGCCTATGCTTTACCCGCTCAATCGCTGACACGCCAAGCGACGCGCGTTGAAGCGACGAAAACCAACGGCAAGGACGACGAGGGTCCCGGTATCTTCGAACGATTTCGGGAAACCTCAGCTTATGACCGCCTGAGCAAGGAAGCAGGCGCGCTGGGTGACCGGGTGATTGAGGAACTTTCGGCTACCGCGCAGCAGGTGGTGCTGCCCGCTTTGTTGAAAAAAATCAAGAGTTGGGTTGGCCTTGACCTTTCTGCCAGGACTCCGGCGATCGACGGTAAAAGGGAAACTCGCCCAGCTTCTTACGAACCGGCCTCCGCCGGATCACGGGACTTGTAAACCTACGCAAGTTGGAAAGTGAAAAAGGCGAGCTGGGTAGCTCGCCTTTTTTGCGTTGCAAAGGCCCCTCACGTCTGAAGTGGGGGCGGTGTCTCTGATGAAGTTATTTCGCCGCCGGTTTGCGCGGAAGTTTCTCATCCCGCGTCGCGGCATCGTAAATGAACGCCGCCATTATCGTCGCGGCTTGCTTCATGTCGTCCCCCTGAATGCGATCGAACACGTCCTGGTTTGAATGATGCGTGCGCGTATCGTACTCAATCTCATCCTGAATAAACTGAAATCCGGGCAAGCCGATCGCGTCAAAGGACAGATGATCGGTGCCACCAGTGTTGGATATTGAAAGCGTTGCCGCACCCATATCGCGGAACGGCACGAGCCACTGACGAAACAACGAACGCACTGACTCGTTTCCCTGCAAATACACGCCACGAATTTTTCCGGTGCCATTGTCCAGATTGAAGTAGGAACTGAATTTCTCGTATTCAGGTTTGGTAACGAGAATTGGACGAGCGCCGCCGGTCGCGGCTGCTGTCGCCGGCGCCGCCATCAGTGCCGGAGTTTCAAGCTTGCCGAAGTGTTCAGCAACGTACGCTTTTGAGCCTAACAGCCCCTGCTCTTCACCGGTCCAGAGTGCTATCCGAATCGTACGCCGCGCTTTTAGATTCAGCGCCTGCAGAATTCGCACTGCCTCCATAGCAACAGCGACGCCCGCGCCATTGTCCGTCGCGCCCGTGCCGGCATGCCAGGAATCCATATGTCCGCCCAGCATGACAATTTCGTCCTTCAGATCAGTGCCGGGAATCTCCGCGACTGTGTTGTAGCCCATCGGATCGCTGTCCTGCCATTCGACTCCGAGGTCTACCGTCATTTTCACTCTCTCGCCGGCCTCAATCATGCGAGCGATGCGATTGTAGTGCTCGACCGCTAAGACGATCTGCGGCGGAATCGGCCCAGCGTTCTTGTCGTAGGGTTGAATGAGACGCGGCGCGTTGGGACCATACGAATCTTCCGTTACCGGTTGAGGCACAGTGGCCGATTGGACGAAGATTGTTCCACCGTCGCCTGCCCGGCTGGCATCGACGAGAAGTGCAGCACCTTCGTTTTGTAAAAACTGATACTTCCGCATGGAAAAAACCTGGGCCGCTCGCAGTTCGGGGCTGAAACGACGGCCAGGACCTGTTCGCGGTTCAGGCGCATCCGCCAGAGTCAGCAGGTCTTTCTCATCGCGCCGCGTGCCCAGCGGATCAAAATGGGCTTTTACTTCCCGCATCTTTGCCGTCAGGACAATTGCGCCCTTCAGCTTCCCCTTGAACCGTTGCATGTCCGCTTCATCCTTCGCGTCGAAATAGACAACCTCCGCAGTTAGCAGTCTCGCGGTAGCAGGCGACCAGGCCTTCGGATAAGCAATGAGCGGAAAGCTCAATGGTTCTGAAACCTGTGCGGAAAATTTCTTCAACGACCAGCCGCGTCCGAAAGGTCCCCATGCTTCGAGGTGCGCGTTCTGCAATCCCCATTTTGTAAGTTGATCGCGTGTCCATTCGTTTGATCTTTTCATTCCCGGCGACGCAGTCAGGCGGGGACCGATCACGTCACTTAGGTAGCTCAACGTTTGCATTACCTGAGACCGGTTCATGCCCTCGTCTTTTATTCGTTCGATTGGATCGTTAGGGTCTGCTGCCGGCGTGGTGGGTGTTCTCGCCTGAGCAGCGGGTGCCGGCGACGCTGCGGGTTGCTGAGCAAAGATTGGGCTCGGCGAAATTAAAACAACAAAAAGCAACGCGGAGGCTGCAGCGCGTTTCAGCATTCTGGCTTCTCCTCTTTTGTATTTTCAGAATTGTTCAAGGATGAATGAAAGTGAGGAGCAATCATACCCAATGGAAGACCCAACGCAAAACGGCGTCCTGTAGTCCAGTGGGGTCAATGCGATGCAAGGTCCAATCCAAGCACGTGGCTAAAAACATTTGGACACTTCAGGACAGAAGCGGATGGCTGCGTGAGGAAAGAAACTGGCTATAATCTGCTCACGATTTCTTCGCAGATCCTTTTTTGCTTTTCCCGCTGACAACCGCCGCAGCATTTGAACTGTAGTCACAGTCTTCGTTGGCGCAGTAGCGAAATGTGCCTTGTTTCTTGGTAGTCTTCTCGATCAGAAAAGGCGCGCTGCAGAGGGGGCAAGCCTCTGCCACAGGCTTGTCCCAATAGACGCGATCGCATTCCGGATAGGCGGCGCAGCCATAAAACACTTTTCCGCGTTTCGACTTTTTAACGACCAAATCACCCTTGCAGCCCGGCCGGGCACAAGCAACGCCAGTCGATTCCTGCTTGATGTATTTGCACTTCGGATAATTCGAGCAGGAAATGAACTCTCCATAGCGCCCAAAGCGCCGCACCAGTTGGGCGCCATCAACGGGACATTTTTCATCCAAAGGTATGGGCGCCGGCGCGGCCACTCCGCTTTTAGCAATCTTGCGAATGTTGCGACATTCCGGATAGCCCGTGCAGCCCAGGAACGGCCCAAAGCGGCCACGCTTCAACTGCATCGGCTTGCCACACAGCTCGCAGGCTTCAGGCTCCGCGGTTTCCTCACTGCCGGCGGCCGCCTGAGTTCCATCAGCACCGCCATTGGAACCGGCCTTCGGTTCCGCATCACGAGTCGCACCACAGTTCAAACACTTCAGGTATTTTCCAAAGCGACCCCACTTCTGGACCATGCCCGGCGTTTCACATTTCAGACATACTTCATCGGTCGGTGTATCCGTTTCCTTAATGTCCTTGATGTGTAGTTTGAATTTGTTCAGATCCTCGGCAAATTTTCCATAGAACTCGTGCAGCGCGTCAGTCCACTTGAGTTTGCCTTCCTCGATTGAATCGAGTTCTTCCTCCATGCGGGCCGTGTAGGTTTCATTAAAGAGATCGTCGAAACCACCTTCGATCAATAGATCGTTTACGGTTTTGCCTAACTCTGTGGGGTGAAACCGGCCCTCGATCTTTTCCACGTATTCACGGGCTTGTATCGTGGTCATGATCGCCGCGTAAGTAGAAGGGCGTCCGATACCCTTCTCTTCAAGGGCCTTGACCAGTGTGGCCTCAGTAAAGCGCGGTGGCGGATCCGTGAAATGTTGTTCCGGCGTGATTTTATTTAGAGCCAGCGTCTCGCCTTTTTCAACCGGGGGCAGAGTGCGCTCTGCTTCTTCGTCTTCCTCGGTCTTTTCGTCCCGGCCTTCCTGGTAAAGCTTCAGGAAGCCGTCAAACTTCTGTACCGAGCCGGTGGCCCGGAAGATAAAGCGTCCGGCGCCAATATCGATAGTTGTTTGGTCAAAAAGCGCCGGTGTCATCTGTGAGGCAACAAATCGTTGCCAGATCAGACGGTAAAGCCTTAACTCGTCCTTATTGAGATACTGGGCCAGCGAGTCAGGCGTGCGCGTCACTTCCGTCGGCCGAATCGCCTCGTGAGCATCCTGCGCATCTTTCTTGGAGCGGTAATGAATAGCTTTCTCGGGCAGATAGGGCGCGCCATATTGCGAACTGATGAAGTCGCGTGCTTCGCTCAGGGCGGCGTCTGAAACGCGCGTTGAATCGGTGCGCATGTAGGTAATCAAACCAACCGAACCTTCGGCCCCCAACTCGACCCCTTCATAAAGCTTCTGAGCAATCATCATCGTCCGTTTGACTGCGAACCCGAGCTTACGCGCGGCCTCCTGCTGCAGTTTCGAAGTGATGAACGCAGGGACGGGATTGCGCTTACGTTCTTTACGGGTGACTTCATTGACGACGAACCTTTGCTGTCCGGCTTCGGTAACAATCTCAGCTGCATTCGCTTCATTGGCGATCAGAATCTCGTTCTTTTTTAGATCCTGATCAAAACCACCGGTCTTCACGGTTTGCTCGCCGACCTTGAACAGTCGCGCATCGAAAGTTGGCGGCAGTTTGGCTCCGAGGTTGGCTGCTATCGTCCAATACTCGGTCTTAACAAACTTTTCTATATCGCGCTCACGCTCAACAACCATGCGCAGGGCCACCGATTGCACGCGGCCGGCGCTAAGCCTGCCGCCCACCGTCTGACAAAGGAGCGGCGAAACCTTATAGCCCACCAACCGGTCCAGCACTCGCCGCGCCTGCTGTGAATTCACCAGGTTTTCATCGATCTTTCGCGGATGTTGGAAGGCCTCGTTTACCGCGCGTTTCGTGATCTCATTAAACATCACGCGAAACGCGGGCTTGGCCGGCCGCCGCGGCACAATTTCCTCGGCCAGGTGCTGGCAGATTGCCTCACCTTCGCGATCAGGGTCAGCCGCCAGGTAGATCGCATCGGCCTCTTTGGCAGCCTTCTTCAGTTCGGCAACAATCTTCTTGTTATTTCGTTTCCTGGAATCGGGAATTACTTCGTAGGTCGGCTTGAAATCATCGTCAATGTCAACGCCCAATCCTTTGGAAGGCAGATCTTTGATGTGGCCTATAGAGGCCTTAACCAGATAGTCCTTTCCCAAATATTTATTTATCGTCTTCGCCTTGGCAGGCGATTCAACTATGACCAAGTTTTTTGCCATTACAATTCACAATTAACGACTAAACGATTCAACATTGACCCTCTGTTCACATCTTCCTTACAAAACACTTACCCGGCAACGCTTTGACCAGATCGCGCATTTCCAGAGTCAGGAGCGCCGCCGTCAAATCCGAAATGGTCAGCCGGCTTTGATTAACGAGCGCATCAATGTGCGCCGGATTGTCAGCCGAAAGCAACTTGAAAACTGATTGCTCATAACCAGTCAGTCCCCGCGGAACGAGCGCCAGTTGGTCCGCCAGCGACTTCTCCTTCTTCTTGTCGACCAGCGGCGGCGGCAAAAGTTTAGCTGCGATTTGCGGCGGAAGCTCGGCGGCAATGTCCTGCCACTGCTGCACCAACTTTGCGCCGGCGCCCTTTATCAGATAATTGGTGCCAAACGAATTTCGCGAGGTAATGTTGCCGGGCACCGCAAATACTTCCCGATTCTGCTCAATCGCCAATCTTGCCGTAATCAATGAGCCCGAGTTTTCCGCAGCCTCGATCACGACAACCCCGAGACTTAGCCCGCTAATGATGCGATTGCGGTAGGGAAAGTTTTCCGATACCGGCGGAGTTGTTAACGGAAACTGCGAAACCAGAGCACCGCCCGTGGTCAGAACATCCTCCGCTAGCTTTCGATGATCACGCGGATAAACCTGATCGACCCCAGTTCCCAGGACGGCCACGGTGCGACCGCCGGCTTCGAGTGCACCGCGATGCGCCGCTGCGTCTATGCCGCGCGCAAAGCCGGAAACGATGGTCACGCCGCGTTGCGCCAAATCACGGGCCAGCATATTGGCCGCATTTTGTCCGTAGGTAGAGCATCTTCGCGATCCGACAATCGCGACGCACGGTTGTTCCAGGCATTCAGACCACGCGCCCTTCACATAAAGCGCGATTGGCGGGTCATAAATTTCTCTAAGCAACGGCGGGTAAACTCCGTCGTCCAATACCAGGATGTCAGCGCCGAGCTTTCTGACAGTCTCGATTTCCGCCGCCGCTTTGTCGTGCATGTCGCGAGCAATAATGCTGTCGACTGCTTCAGGCAGCAGGCGGACTTTTTCCAGTTCCGCTCGATTCGCGCGATAGACAGCTGCGGCAGATCCGAATCGCTCGAGAAGTTTGGCAGCGGCCCGTGGGCCAATGCCGGGAGTCATGTTGAGAGCTACCCAATCACGCATGAAAACAATCTATGAAACGCGGAACGTTCATCCTTCATCCTTCGCCTTCTGCCCACAGCCCACTGCCCACTGGTTCATTGGCGGAGGCGTGTAGGAATCGAACCTACCTGAGCCTGCTCTCACAGTCTCACTAACGGTTTTGAAGACCGCGCCGTTCACCAGAACAGATTCGCCTCCTCGCAACAAGCTGACGTTTGAAGTTGCATTCTCAAATATCAAGGCCGCCAATCACTCTGCGAAAGACCATGCCCCTCATCGGAGCGAAACCCTACGCGCCAAAGCAAGAGACTGTCAAGCAAGGTGCTTCCGACCCCTGCAACAGTACGATGCCAGAATTAACCGTTCGCTAGCGGGCGTACAGTCTCACTTTGGGGCCCGGAATTCCTGCGCGTTCTCACGCGATCTTAGACCTCCGTGTGCCCTGTGACTCGGTGGTGATTAAACGCGGAGCAAACACTAACCACGGCGGCACGAAGCACACCGAGGACGCACAGAAAGCAGCAAATAGATAGGACACCCTACCCGTATCGCCGCGAACTTGACGGAAATCGGCGGCCAACGCTATCCTACCGGTTTCGAACGAACGTTCGAACGACCCCTATGGCAGCCTCAGGAATTGGCAGATTCCTGAGAAAAC
This sequence comes from Pyrinomonadaceae bacterium, assembly GCA_035297925.1. Taxonomy (GTDB): domain Bacteria; phylum Acidobacteriota; class Blastocatellia; order Pyrinomonadales; family Pyrinomonadaceae; genus PSRF01. The sequence continues at coordinate 20,524 of DATGYM010000368.1, forward strand.
TGGCTGACCAACTGTGCCACGCAAGAGGAGTGCATGATCAATTTCCAAACGTCGCCTGACAAATACAAACACTGGAAACTCAAGGTCGAAGGTCCCATCGCCACGCTGACAATGGACGTTCAGGAAGACGAGACGCTGGCCGAAGGCTACAAGCTCAAACTTAATTCTTACGACCTCGGCGTGGATATAGAGCTTGCCGACGCAATTCAACGCCTGCGTTTTGAGCACCCGAATGTTAAGGCCGTCGTCGTCACCAGTCTAAAACCAAGAATTTTTTGCGCCGGCGCCAACATTTACATGCTCGGTACTTCTTCGCATGCCTTCAAGGTTAATTTCTGCAAATTCACAAATGAAACTCGCTGCGCAATCGAAGACGACTCGCATAATTCCGGACGCCGTTATATTGCCGCTCTAAACGGAACTGCTTCCGGTGGCGGCTATGAATTGGCCATTGCCTGCGATGAAATTTATCTCGTGGACGACGGTAACTCCGCCATTTCCCTGCCCGAGGTTCCGCTGCTTGGTGTGCTGCCTGGCACAGGTGGCCTGACTCGCCTCGTGGATAAGAGAAAAGTACGTCGCGATCGCGCCGATGTTTTCTCTACGCTAGCCGAAGGGTTGAAAGGAAAACGCGCCAAGGAATGGGGACTTATCGACGACTCTTTTCCTACCAGCAAATTCCAGGAGTCGATCGATGCACGTGTGCGCGAGGTAGTAACTCAAGCTGCGAGTGGTAATGGTGCATCGCAAACTGACAGTTTGCGCAACGGCATAAAACTCAACCCACTGCAAGTTGATGTGCAGCCGGCAGGCCTCGAATACAAGTACGTCAATCTGGTCTTGAATCGTGAGCAGCGTTATGCCGACCTGACCGTAAGAGGACCCGAATGCCGTCCGCAATTGTCGCCGGCGGAGATTGAGCGCGAGGGAGATGCGTATTGGCCGCTGCAGGCCTACCGGGAACTTGACGACGCTCTGCTTCATTTGCGCGTCAATGAGCCCGAAATTGGTTTGGTTTGTCTACGCACGACAGGTGAAATCAGCGAGGTTATCGCAGTCGACAAAAATCTTGCCAACAATCGCGACCATTGGCTTGTGCGCGAGATCATTCTTTACATGGCACGCGTTCTGCGGCGTCTCGATTTAACGGCGAAGAGCTTCTTTTCGATAGTCGAGCCCGGCAGTTGCTTCGCGGGCAATCTGCTTGAACTGCTGCTCGCGTCTGATCGCAGTTACATGCTCAACAATCCCGACGAGACAGTTGAAGTGATGGCGAGCGAACTTAATGCCGGCGCGTTACCTATGAGCAACGGGCTGACTCGACTGGCGTCGCGTTTTCTGTCCGAGCCTGAACAGGCAAACGCGGTTCTGGAACGAACTTATCCTTTCGACACTGAGGAAGCTGAGGCGGCCGGGCTGGTCACGTTCGCGCCCGACGATCTCGATTGGGAAGACGAGATCCGCGTGGCGATAGAAGAGAGGACCTCTTTATCACCCGACGCGCTGACGGGCATGGAGGCTTCGCTGCGATTCGCCGGGCCCGAGACGATGGACACAAAAATTTATGGGCGGCTGACCGCCTGGCAAAACTGGATTTTCCAACGGCCAAACGCGGTGGGCCCGCAGGGCGCGCTAACGAATTATGGTAAACCGACGCAAGCGCATTTTGATTTCAAGCGAACATAAAGCTTTGGGCCCTTTGAGCTTTGCTCTTTAGGATTTCCTGGACCCAAAGTGCGAAGTGCAAAGCTCAAAACACAGGATTATCTATGAACTTATACGAACGCATTCCCAACAACGTTAACTTGTCGGAAGACAAAAAGCTCCAGCGGGCGCTGGAAAAGTGGTTGCCGAACTATCTTGACTGGTGGCAGACGATGGGCCCCGACGGGTTTCAACAGAAGGACGTCTACTTGCGCACAGCGATCAGCGTCGAGCCTGACGGCTGGGCAAACTTTGATTTCGTAAAGATGCCCGACTATCGCTGGGGCATTTTTCTCAAACCCGCTGCGCCGGATGCGAAGATTGGCTTTGGCGATAATTACGGCCAGCCCGCTTACCAGGAAGTTCCCGGTGAATTTCGCAATTCCTTGCGCCGCATCATTGTTACTCAGGGAGACACTGAACCTGCTTCTGTTGAGCAGCAACGGGAACTCGGCAAGACATGTCCATCCCTTTACGATCTGAGAAATCTATTTCAGGTGAACGTTGAAGAGGGCCGGCACCTTTGGGCAATGGTTTATTTGCTCCACAAATACTTTGGCCGCGACGGTCGCGACGAGGCAGATGCGCTGCTGGAACGTCGCAGCGGCAATCCCGACAAGCCTCGCATCCTCGAAGCTTTCAATCAGCCCTGCGATGATTGGCTCAACTTTTTCTGCTTCACGATGTTTACCGATCGCGATGGGAAATATCAGCTTTCGGCATTGGCGGAATCTGGTTTTGAGCCGCTCGCCCGCACCTGCCAGTTCATGCTGACCGAAGAAGCGCACCACATGTTCGTCGGCGATACGGGACTGAATCGGGTGGTCAAACGCACAGCGCAATTGATGAAGCAGGGTGACGTGCGCGAGCTCGGTGGAATTCCGCTGGACATTGTCCAGAAGCATATTAATTTCTGGTTTAGTTATTCACTCGATTTGTTTGGCGGCGAAATCAGCTCCAACTCCGCAGACTTTTTTGCTGCCGGTCTCAAAGGGCGCTACAGGGAGCAGGAGCAATATGATGATCACATTGTCGCGGAACAATCCTTCATGATGCAGGTTGTCGATAATGGACAACTCAAGGACCGTGAGATTCCGCTCCGCAACGCGCTTAACGAAGTGTTGCGCGGCGAGTATGTGCGCGACTGCGAAAAAGGGTTGGCCCGCTGGAACAAGACGCTGGCAGAGGAAGGAATTAGCGAGAAGCTTTTTCTACCCAGCACCAGATTTCATCGCCACGTCGGCGAATATGCCGGCCACAATTTCGATATGCAGGGGAACCCGATCACGGCCGAAGAGTTTGAGCGGCAAAAGGCTGCCTGGCTGCCGACTATCGAAGATCGCGAGTACGTGCGCAGTCTGATGCATCCCGTCACTGAGCCCGGCAAGATCGCGAACTGGATTGCCCCACCGGCGACGGGCATCAAAGGCAAGCCGTTTGAGTTTGAATACGTTCGACTATGAGAACGGACTTTGGTCTTTGGGCTTAGGTCTTTGTACTTTGTTCTTTGAACTTTGAACTTTGGGCTTCGAACTGGAAACTCCGAAATGTCACCCACTCTGCTCGATATTGCGAGTCAGCAAAGAACAAAGTACAAAGATCAAAGCCCAAAGACCTAAGACCCAGGACCTCATCATTATGCAAGAGTTTTCCAAACACGATCAGAAGCTGGAATTTATCCTACGCAATGCCGCGCGCATCTTTGCCGAAAAAAGTTATCACTCGACCACTATGCGCGACATCTCGCGCGCGACCAATGTCAGCCTGGCCGGCCTCTATCACTACTGCAAATCGAAAGAAGAGCTTCTATTTCTCATTCAGGATAACTGCTTTGGACGCGTACTCGAACGACTGGAGCAGCGACTTCAGGAAGCGAACGATCCGGTAAGCAAGTTGCGGCTCTTCATCGAAAATCACCTTTCCTTCTTTGCCGCCAACATGGCTGAGATGAAAGTGCTATCGCACGAGGCTGAATCGCTGGCCGGCGATCTCCATACACACGTTTCCACGAAGAAAGACAAATACACAAAGCTCGCGCGAAGGATCCTAAAAGACATCCAACAACAGCAGAGCGTCGATTCCCAAATCGATCTCACCGTGGCAACTTATGCGCTGTTTGGGATGATGAACTGGATTTACAACTGGTATGATCCGAAGGGTAAGCTTAAGGTTGCCGAGTTGGTTGACAATGTCACGCGGCTCTTCCTGCACGGCTTTGTTGCCGGGCTAACCACTGACCAACTGGACTTCCGGCCGGAAGCGGCCGTTGAACCTTTGAGCGTTTGGCGCGGCACGTTATGAAATCGAGGAATCGTTAAGCATGGCTGAAGCTGAAGCACAGGTAAAAGAAACCGCATCATTGATTCAGTATAATGCGCAGAACGGCATCGCTTTTCTGACGCTGAATGATCCACCGGCAAACACCTATAGCTACGAGATGATGCAGGCGCTCGATCGTGCAATTCTCGAGGCGCGCATGGACGACAGCGTTCAGGTAATTGTCCTCACCGGGAACGGAGAAAAATTCTTCTGCGCCGGCGCGAATATCAACATGCTCGCAGGCGTTACGCCGGCTTTCAAATATTTCTTTTGTCTGCATGCTAATGAAACCTTATCGCGACTCGAACAAACACCGAAACTTGTAATTGCCGCAATCAATGGCCACTGCGTTGGCGGCGGTTTGGAAGTCGCGATGGCTGCCGACTTACGTGTGGCGCGTCGTGGCGCCGGCAAGATGGGCCTGCCCGAAGTCTCGCTTGGCGTGTTGCCGGGCACCGGGGGCACGCAACGCTTATCAAGGATCGTGGGAAAGTCGAAGGCGATCGAATTGATGGCGACGGGAGAACTATTTCCTTTCGAGCGCGGAATGGAGTTGGGTTTAGTAAATCAACTGCTTGATGCGTCAACTGCTGAAGAGTTTATGCAGCAGGTTAATGACTACGCGCGACAGTTCACTACGCCAAATAAGGCGGCCGGCGCGGTGGGCAGGATCAAGCGGGCAGTGCAAACCGGGGCGGAGATTCCCTTCGAATCGGCCCTTGCCCTGGAGCGCGAACTGCAGCAGCAGCTTTTTCAAGCTGAAGACGCGAAAGAAGGGATGGACGCTTACGTCAATAAGCGAAAACCCGAATTCACTGGACGTTAAGGAGCGATGAGTAATCAGCAATCAGTAATCAGCAATCAGCCCGAGAGACCGAGGCTGACCTCTGAATGCTGACTACGGATTGCTGACTACTGATTACTGATTGCTGATTACTGATTACTGATTGCTGATTACTGACTACTCTAATGTCTTACGAACAAATCAACGTCACCGAAGACTCGGGCATTACCACAATCACGCTCAACCGTCCCGAAAAGTTGAATGCGCTGGCGGGCCACATGCGCCGCGATCTGGCCGAAGCCCTGGAGGCGGCCGGCAGCGATAGAGGCGTTCATGTGGTTGTGATTACCGGCGCCGGTCGCGCCTTTTGCGCCGGCGGCGACGTTCGCGCCATGGCCGAATTGGTCGAACAGAAAAATGCGGACGAGTTTTCCCGTCTGCTTGGTTCGGCCCGGAGAGTTATCACCGCCATCAGGCATATGACGAAACCCGTCGTCGCTTCCATTAATGGACCGGCGTCCGGCGCCGGCTTTAACCTGGCGCTCGCCTGCGACTTGCGGATCGCCTCCACCGCGGCGTCGTTCAGCCAATCGTTTGTGAATGTGGGCCTTCATCCTGATTGGGGCGGCAGCTACTTTCTTCCTCGCCTCGTCACCCCCAATAAAGCCTGTGAACTGTTCTTCCTCGGCGAGACGATCGACGCGACCGAAGCGTTGCGGTTGGGAATTATCAACTTCGTCGTCGATCCTGCGGAACTGGAAGCTGAGACTTTGAAACTAGCTGAGCGTCTGCGCGCCGCGCCCGCCGTCTCGATCGCCGCCGCCAAGCAGGCCATCTATGTGAGCCAGTCGGCTGACCTGGAAGAGATGCTGCGCTTTGAAACAGAAGCCCAGCTGCGCTGTTTTGAATCGGACGATTGCCGCGAAGGCGTGCGCGCCTTTCTGGAGAAGCGTGAACCAAAGTTTTCGGGACGGTAATATAAGTTCCAAGTTTCAAGTTCCAAGTTTCAGGATTCAGGTTCGCGTGGCAAGCAATCTCACACAGCAGAGTTCAAACCCGAAACCCAACTTGAAACTCGAAACTTGAAACCTGAAACTCCTGTTAAATGAAGCTTCAAAATCGAATTGCGCTGGTTACGGGTGGCGGCCGCGGCATTGGGCGCGCCATCGCGCTGGAATTCGCCCGCGAAGGCGCGGCTGTAATCCTCGCCGCACGAACCCTCGATCAGGTGCAGAGCGTTGCTGCTGAGATTGAAAGCCAGGGAAATGCGAAAGCGTTCGCGATCGAATGTGATGTTTCAGATGCAACCAGCGTTCAAAGAATGTTTGCAGCGTCGAGTAAATACTTTGAACGCGCCCCGGATATTCTCGTTAACAACGCCGGTATCGCTGAGAGTGCGCCGCTTACGAAAACTACCGACGACGATTGGCATCGGCATCTCGAAATCAATTTGAGCGGCACCTTTTACTGCATGCGTGCAGCCGTACCCGCAATGCTTGAAGCTGGGTGGGGGCGCATCATTAATATCGCATCGATCGCAGGCAAAACCGGTGCGCCTTATATCGCCGCTTACTCCGCTTCCAAACATGGTGTGCTGGGTTTGACCCGGTCTGCGGCGCTGGAATTAGCGACCAAAGGAATTACCGTGAACGCGATTTGTCCCGGTTATGTCGATACAGACATGACGAGCCGCGGAATTGAAAACATCACAAAGAAGACAAGGCTCTCGGCTGATGAGGCACTGGACTCGATTAGAAAAATGAGTCCGCAAAATCGAATAATCGCTCCTGAAGAAGTTGCGGCGCTGGCTTTGTTGCTCGCATCTGAGGATGGGCGGGGGATAAACGGGCAGGCCATTAATGTCGACGGTGGCAGTGTGTTGTTTTGATTCCGGTTGTGGTAGCAGTAGCCCGACCGTCAGGGAAGGCTCAGGCTTTTGACGACCGAGGACAAGCCCTCCCTGACGGTCGGGCTACTGCCCCGAATCCCTGACGGTCGGGCTACTGCCCCGAATGCAACCAATGCCGGCGGGTAGCGAGTTCGTACACTAACCTTATTGGCAGTCCCACGATATTAAAATAATCTCCGGCAATTTCTTCAACAAACAACGCGGCATGGCCCTGTATCCCATAAGCTCCAGCCTTTCCTCGCGGTTCTCCAGTGGCAACATACCAGTCAATTTCAGCGGCTGAGAGTTCAGCGAAAAGCACGCGCGTAGTTTGATGATCCACGACGACCCCAGCATCGTGGTCGTCCCGCACAAACGCTACGCCGGTTAACACTTCATGCCATCTGCCGCTGAGAAGGTGCAGCATACGGCGGGCATCTTCGTCGTCGCGGGGCTGTCCTAAAATTTCTCCATCAATCACAACTACTGTATCGGCCCCGAGAACCAATCCGGCATTTCTTTTGGCGACGGTTTCTGCTTTCGCGCGGGCTATGCGTTTGACGTAAGCAGCCGCGTCTTCATGCGGAAATCTCGTTTCATCGATGGAGGAAGCGATGGCTTCAAACTGCCAGCCCACTGCCCTGAGTATTTCCGCGCGACGCGGGCTTTGCGATGCTAAGGTAAGTTTTTCTGTCAGCATTGGTTGTCAGTAAATATTCTATGTAATCGACGACCGGATCTGTTTGGGGGTGTTGGGCCTAATTTTTTGCTGCTCTCCGCGCGTCCTCTGTGTGCTCGGCGCCGCCGTGGTGAGTGTCTGCTTAACGTTTAATCACCACAGAGTCGCAGAGCATACCGAGCTGGCGCAGAGAAACTAAATAAGCACACCCCTGTTTGGGGGCACAGTTGAATTTAGAGTAGTCAACTTATACACTCGCGCTCACTTTAATACATTGGACCTGCAATTGACCAAGGACAGGATAATCGCGTCTCTGCAAAGCAAATGGATAAATTGATCAGAAGTCTGCCGGCGATCATAAAGGCGTCGGGCGGTGCTGAAGAGGTCACGGAAGCCGCCTGTATTGCCGCGTGGAGAGAGGCTGTGGGACCAGTCCTCAGCGATCACGCGATCCCTGTCCGGCTGCAGAACCAGACCATGGTCGTGGTAGTTGCCGACGCGGTCTGGAAACGGCAACTCGAACATATGCGCGGGCAATTGTTGTTCAGGTTGAACATGGTGTTAGGCCAATCACTTGTGAAACTGATTGAGTTGCAAGTAGATGCAAAAACGGTCGAGCTGGAATGCGCCAAGCGTGCAGACGCGAACACGGAGCGTTCCATCGACTACAAGATTCCAGCCGAATTACTAGCCGCAGCCGCCGCGATAGAAGATTGCAACTTGCGGCGCGCGTTTCTCGGCGCTGCCGCCAGTTGTGTAAAACGTCTGGGAAAATAGCAATCCGAAGTCCGCAATCCGAAATTCAAGATTATGCCTATTACCAAAGCCGATGTGGAAAAAATTGCGCAACTGGCGCACATGGAAATCACTGCGGAAGAGCTGAAGATCTTCGCGCCGCAAATGGCTGACATCGTTGCTTACGTCGAGCAACTGAATGAGCTAGACACCAGCAACGTTCAACCGGCACTTGGCGGACTGACCCCGGAAGGCGAAGCCACCGATTCTTCACGGGCCGATGAAACCAGCCCGTCGCTCGGCCAGAAATCGGCACTGGCCGAAGCGCCAGATCCGGCGCGCGGTCATTTTCGCGTGCCGAAGGTGCTGTAGGAAAAACCAGTGGACAATGGACAGTGGGCAGTGGTCAGTAATCAGTAGTTAATGCGCGAGACCTAAACACGGGATGAGGGAAAACAAAAACAACATCGAGCTCTTGACGGAACGGGTTCGCACTGGCGAGATGAAGGCCAGTGCGATCGTTGAGGGAGCTGTTAAGGCTGCTGAAACTCTCAATAAACCGTTGAATGCGTTTCTTGAGATTGATCGAACGAGAGCCTTAGTGAGTGCTAAAGAAATTGATGCACGCGTCTTGAGTTCAAACTTTGCACCCGTACTAGCCGGTGTGCCGATTGCCATCAAAGACAACATCTGCGTTCAGGGAATGCAAACGTCCTGCGGCTCGCGGATTCTCGGGAATTACCATCCGCCTTACAACGCAACGGTCATCGAACGATTGCTCGGCGCAGGTGCAGTTGTAATTGGAAAAACCAATTGCGACGAGTTTGCCATGGGCTCATCAAACGAGAATTCTGCCTTTGGCCCGGTAAAAAATCCCTGGGACGTTACCCGCGTTCCCGGAGGTTCCTCGGGTGGCTCTGCAGCCGCGGTCGCCGCAGGCATCGTGCCAGTCGCGTTGGGATCGGATACGGGTGGTTCGGTGCGACAACCGGCTTCTCTCTGCGGCGTGTTTGGTTTGAAGCCGACCTACGGACGCAATTCTCGCTACGGCCTGGTTGCGTTTGCATCATCGCTCGATCAGGTCGGCGTCTTTGCTCGAAACACGCTTGACGTCGCACAGGTTTTAAGAGTTATTGCCGGACGCGATCTACATGATGCAACCACTGCCGACGTACCGGTGCCTGATTACGCGGCGGAATTGACGGGCGATATCAAAGGCGCGCGCATTGGCCTGCCGCAATCTCTTTTTGGCGAAGGGCTCGATAGCGAAGTGCGCGTTGCGGTTGAGAAGGCGGTAGATATCTATCGCGAGCTGGGCGCGGAAATAGTAGATATCGAACTTCCCAACGCGCAATTCAGCATCGCGGTCTATTACATAATCGCGACGGCCGAAGCGTCGTCGAATCTCGCGCGCTTTGATGGTGTACGCTACGGCTTTCGCGCCGAGAACGCGCCCGAATTGCGTCAGATGTATAAGAAAACCCGCGAGGAGGGTTTCGGCGCAGAAGTAAAACGTCGCATCATGCTAGGCACTTACGTGCTTTCAGCCGGGTACTATGAGGCGTATTACGGAAAGGCGCAGCAGGTTCGTTCATTGATCAAAGAGGATTTTCGGAGAGCTTTTGCCAGCTGCGATGCGATCATTACGCCGACTTCGCCCACGCCCGCATTCTCACTCGGCGAAAAAGTTGATAATCCGCTGGCGATGTATCTGAACGATATCTACACCGTTACGGCAAATCTTGCTGGCATTCCCGGACTGAACGTTCCCTGCGGACTTTCCTCCCAGCGCCTGCCCATCGGTTTCCAATTGCTGGGCGCCTACTGGTCAGAGCCGACGCTTTTTAAACTGGCCCATGCATATGAAATGGTTCAGCCGTTCACTGAGCGGCCGCCAGTTTACGCTTGATGGATCGTAAGGTTTTAGGCGGGGTACTTCCTGGTAAGCCCTCCCTAATGGTCGGGCTACTGCCCCGAGGCTCATGGTCAGAGGCTCATGGTGAGGAACTCCCTCGTTAGCCCTCCCTAATGGTCGGGCTACTGCCCCGAGGCTCATGGTCAGAGGCTCATGGTCAGGAACTTCCTCGTTAGCCCTCCCTAATGGTCGGGCTACTGCCCCGAGGCCCATGGTCGCAGGCTCATGGTCGGAGGCTCATGGTGAGGAAGGGGGCTTGACCCCGCCCGATCTCTCCGTCTTAGAAGCTTTATCCGGAATCAAGTCGCCAGTAAAAATCTCAACCACGTTCTTCGCGGTTCCCACTACCGGCGTTGCATCCAGTCCCACGTGCACCGCGCCCGGGACCAAACCCTTTTTCCTGATATCGCTGCCGGCAAAACCGACTGTAAAAACCGGGCCGATGATTGGAATAGCCTTGAGCAGTTTCTTGGCAATCTCCCAACCGCCCCGTTTCACAATTCCTTTTTTTCGTTTTACCGCCATAACGATAACTCCGCAGCAATTGAAAGATAGAGTTTATATGTTTCGTGGTCTTCACGAAAGCACGTCGGTAACTGAATATTGCTGAAGTTCTTTGTATGTTAGGATGAGCGCGTTCCTACAACTCCAGCCTGAACCAGCTTGAATGTCGATGCGCGCAACTAAGTTGTTGTTCACGATCGTTTGCCTGAGTGTCCTGTTCTTTTCGTGCAGCCGATCGGGCTCGTCCACTCACAAGCTCCTCATCTACACGCCGCACGGACAGGATCTACTGCGCGACTTCATTGCGCGGTACCAGGCAGAACATAAAGACGTCGAGGTTCAGTTTCTCGACATGGGCTCGCGCGAGATTCTCGAGCGCGTGCGCGCCGAGCGCAACCGGCCACAGGCCGATTTGTGGTGGGGCGCGGCCCATACCACCTTTCAAACGGCAGCCGAAGAAAATCTGCTGGCGGTTTACCGGCCGACCTGGGCCGACAAGGTTTCCGACACTAAA
>DATGYM010000369.1:0-11239 GCA_035297925.1 Pyrinomonadaceae bacterium
CCAGAGAAAAACAGGTTGCGTCTGTGGCCGGTCGCTACCCGCTCCCGGCTCTGAATTATTCGACCATGGGGTAAGCGTCCAGGTTGCCTTTGTGGCCGGTCGCTACGCTCCCGGCTCTGATAAGTGTGGGCACGGCATGAAGTGCCCCTACCGAGATATGTTGTCGCCGTCGTCAATTTACCGTACCCATTAACCGCTTGACTCGCGGCGTTAACACCGCCAGCAGGCCTGCGGAAATTAATAGACCTGCCGCAACGCCACCGTAGAGTTTTACCAGCGGACCGGCTTGCGGAACATAAAATCCCGAGAGATAACCGGCCAGTTTGCTGCCGAAAGACGCGGCCAGGAACCAAACCCCCATCATGATTCCCACCAGCTTCACCGGCGAAAGCTTCGTCACCGTGCTTAATCCAACCGGACTCAGACACATCTCGCCTACCACTTCGAGAAAGTAGAGGCCGGCCAGCCAATAGCCAGCTGATGCGGCCGTGCGACGTCATCCAAACCGCGGGTACGAGTAAACAATAAGCCAGACCGATAGATAACAAGCCAAGCGTGAATTTGACCGGACTCGAAGGCTGGCGCTCACCAAGCCGCAGCCAGAGATAGGAAAAAATCGGCGCCAATATGATTACGAATGCCGGCGTAAAGGACTGCAGAAAGCTTGAGGGAAACGCGATTCCGAAAACTTCCGTGCGCACCAAATCTTTCGCAAGCAGATTCAAGCTTGCTCCTTTTTGCTCATAAGCCGCCCAGAAAAGTATTGTGAACAAAAAGAACACGAATATTGCTCCCACCCGTTTCCACTCCGCCGACGACAATTGCGCGGTTGCCTTCGGACGTCGAGCAGCGGAGACGGCACTCGCGATCCCTATGCCGACAGCTATTACTGCGAGCACAATTCCACCACCCGCAAAATACCAAACCCAGGCGAGCAGGTATGCAAACAACCACGACAGTCCGGCGCCCATTTGTCCCCGGTACATGTGTCCTGTGCCCGGAATGATAAGACTCAGCAGCACGGCAACAAGCGGATGCGATCGCCCTGGGACGGAATCAGTCGTTGCTGTAGCGACTGGATCGCTCTCGTTCGTCCCTGCTGGTTCAGCCGGTGCATCCATGGCGGTGCGATCGATATCCGGCAGACGTTTGCGATTAATCAGAAAAATTACCAGCCCCAGACACATGCCAACGCCGGCTGCTCCAAAACCCCAGTGCCAGCTTGTTGAAACATCAAAACCCATCGTGGCAACAAAGCGTTTGAAGCTTTCCCCCTGCGCCAGATAACCGCAGACAAAGGGTGCGCAGAAAGCGCCTATGTTGATGCCCATATAAAAAATTGAGAATCCACTATCCCTCCGCGGATCGTCTTTACCGTAAAGTCCGCCCAGCATTGCGCTGATATTCGGCTTAAGTAAGCCAGTGCCAATCGCAATCAGGACCATGCCCAGATAGAAGAAGGCCAGGGAATGAAAGACCATTGAGAAGTGGCCACAGGCGATAATGATGCCGCCCAGCAATACTGCGAGCCGGGCTCCCAGCCAGCGATCAGCCAGCATGCCGCCGGGAAGCGCTGTTAAGTAAACCGACATCGTGTAGGTACCGTAGATCGACGCCGCATGCTTTGTATCGAATCCCAGACCACCCTGAGCAGCCGGCGCCACCATGTAGAGCACAAGGATCGCGCGCATGCCGTAGTAACTAAAACGTTCCCACAGCTCAGTAAAGAAAAGCGTAACCAATCCACGGGGATGCCGGCCGGCTTGCGACCCGACTACTTGAGGCTGAACTTCTGGCGTTATTGTCATAAGTTTTTCGCGCGCTCCATTCTCTGATGACCGTCACTCCTGAAGTCATGGCGTGCGGCAAGTGGGGGAGATGCTTTTAACTGAAATTCAGACGCGTGTAAAGAAATCTACAGCTAGCCAGTCGAGGCGTGGGCGAAATTATTAAATCGAGCCTGCTTGGTTGATCAGAAACCTGGACCTCTCGCTGAGTTAAGAGATCGAGCGAGCTAACAGAAACGCTGCGCCTGCGGCCGCGCTGCCTATCAGCGCCGTCTGCAGCGCGCTGCGCATGGGCCGCGTGCCAGTGAAGCGTCCTTTGATAAATCCAAAAACAAACAGGGTCGCGAGCGTGACTCCAATGGAAAAGAACAGCGCGCCAGTCGCATCGCGGGTAAACATGTAGGGAGCGAGTGGGACAAACCCACCGGCCGCGTAAGCGCCGCCGATGGTGACGGCGCTCGTCAGAGCCCTTTTGGGGTCCGGCCTTTCAAGTCCTAATTCGAAGCGCATCATGAAGTCGATCCACTTTTTGGGTTGCTTGCGCAAAGCTTCTACGATGGGCCAGGTCTGCTCGAGGGTTAAGCCGTACTCCTGAAATACTTCGGCTACTTCTCTCATTTCTTCGTGAGGAATCTCAGCAACTTCGCGTTTCTCGCGTTCACGTTCGCGCGCGTAATGTTCGGCGTCGCTTCTTGCTGCGAGGTAACCACCCAGCCCCATGGCGATAGAGCCGGCGGCAATTTCGGCCAAGCCCGCCGTGACAATGATCGCTGTTGGATTCGCTGCGCCTTGCAGACCGCCGGTCAAGCCCGCTGCGAGCGCGAAAGGAACCGTCAAGCCGTCAGACATTCCAATCACGATGTCTCGAACTACGTCGCTGGCGGTGAAGTGGCGTTCAGTGTGTGGCGTCTGCGGCATGTGGGGAGTCTCCGACGGTAAACTCGGCAGAATAGGATCGGATGAAAAGGCAGCGTGGATAATAACACTTCATTAGGATTGTTCGAGTGCGCTTAATTGGATGGAATAATTCAGAGCGGGACTCTTCGGGGCGCGATCACTTAGGTCGAGAAATTCAGAGCCGGGAGCATTAGCGACCGCCCTTATTAGTGCCCCCGTAAGGAAATCAGAAAATAGTGCGGAAACGGCATGCCGTCCCTATAGGTGTGTAGCGGCAGCGCACTAGCGAGGCCCCCCTCCCAACAGCCGGTTGCTCTCGACTCTGAATGTCTTAAAACTTCCCTGCGAGAATTAAAACGCCGATAACTATGAACGCTACTGCGGCGAACCGCTTGATCCAAACGACTGGCAGGTAATTCCCGAGCACGCTGCCGGCCAGCACGCCAATAGCAGAGACCGCCGTCAGCGCCAAAGCCGCGGCGATAAATACGGCCCAGGGTTTTTTTGACTGGGCCGCCATCGTCATCGCGGCGAGTTGAGTCTTGTCGCCCATCTCCGCCAGAAATATTACGCCAAAGGTTGTTAGCAAGACGCGCCAGTCCATTGAAGTCTCCTTAACGGCGAGCATTTCCCGAATAAACAGAGTTACCTCAACCCCATCGTTTTGATTATGTCAACTTTCTCAGTTTGTGTCTGAAGTTTTTCAATCAGTATTTATGGCTTAGACTGATCTATACTAACCTACATTTCTCGCGTTGTTCTCTTAGTTTCGATCAGGGTCAATGAGTCACCACTCCAGCGATTTTCTCGGTACCGAACGGTTTCGCATTCGCCGACGATTAGGTTCCGGCGGAATGGGTGTGGTTTACGAGGCGCACGATCGCGAGACCGATAAAATCGTGGCTCTGAAAACACTCACGCGCGCCGAGGCCTCACATATCTCACGTTTTAAAAACGAGTTTAGATCTCTAGCCGACGTTTCTCACCCGAATCTTGTATCGCTCTATGAATTCATGTCAGACGGTCAGTACTGGTTTTTTACAATGGAGCTGGTGCAGGGCCTGAATTTTCTTGAATTCGTTCGCCCGGGATATCACGCGAAACACATGCAATCGTCAAGGACCTCGACGCTTCGCAAGACGCCGAAAGATTCCGACCAGGAAGTGTTGGCAGACTATGAGGCAGAGACAAGGCAACTGGATTCGCTAAGGTCGCAGCGGTCGGCCGATGACCAGCCGGAAACTCCTCAGGATCCTGCGCTCGCTCAATCCGTGTTGGATCTCAATTGCTTGCAGATAGCGCTGAGGCAACTGGTAGAGGGTCTGCACGGCCTGCACGAGACCGGAAAACTTCATCGTGATATCAAACCGTCGAATGTTCTGGTCACCAGGGAAGGTCGCGTAGTTATCCTCGACTTCGGCCTCGTCGCCGAAGTTCAGGATGAAGAACTTCACAACAGCGTCACTCTCGCCGGCACTCCGGATTACATGTCGCCTGAGCAGGGCGCGCAGCTTCCCATCTCGCGGGCGAGTGACTGGTACAGCGTGGGCGTCATGCTGTATCAGGCACTTACGGGACGCCTTCCTTTTGCCGGGAAATTTTTTGAAGTAATGATGAACAAGCAAAACTTCGATCCTCCGGCTCCCAACGAAATCGCGAGAAATATTCCAGCGGAACTCAACGACCTATGCGTTCGACTGCTGCGACGCAACCCGGAAGAGCGGCCCTCTGGTCGCGAGATACTGCGGGTACTCGGACACGGCAAAACCGGTCCGTTGCAGCGGCCGATATCCTCGCCCCCAATGATTGTCGCCCAGGCCACACCCTTCGTTGGCCGCGAACGACAACTGCGCGAATTGGAAGATTCATTCAATGTCACCAGACGTGGACAAACCGTCAGGGTCTATCTTCACGGCAGTTCCGGTATGGGGAAGACCGCCGTCGCCCGGCATTTCCTGGATGAGTTGCGTGAAACTCAGCCCGGCGTAGTTATCCTCGAAGGACGCTGCTATGAACGCGAGTCTGTGCCTTATAAAGCTCTTGACGGGGTTGTAGATAGCTTGACGAAGTATTTGCTCTCGCTGCCGGAAGCGAAAGCCGAAGCTGTCATGCCGCGCGAAGTCCTGGCACTGGCCCGGCTTTTTCCCGTCATGCTGCAGGTGGATTCGGTTTTTAACGCCCCACAACGCGAGCAGGACATTCCCGATCCGTTTACACTGCGACGCAAAGCGTTCGCAGCACTGCGCGAACTACTGGGACGGATATGCGATCGCCAACCGCTGGTACTTTACATCGACGACCTGCAATGGTCTGACGCCGACAGCACTACCTTGCTCGAAGACTTGTTGCGTCCTCCGGACGCGCCGCCTCTGCTGCTTGTCTCCAGTTTTCGCAGCGAGGATCTAAGAACAAAACCGTTTCTAAAGTCGCTGCTCGAAAAGACCGGGACTGAGGATTGTCGTGAAGTTCTGGTTGGCGCTCTTTCAAGGTCAGAGTCTTATTCGCTGCTTCGTGATTTGCTCGGCACGAGCGCTTCGGTGCTCGAACCATTTGCGGACGCGATTCTGAGTGAGGCGCGAGGGAATCCGTTTCTACTGGAACAACTCGCCCGTTATGCCGTCACCAGCGATCAAACCGCAACTACGGGAGTGACGCTGGCGGTGATGCTTGATGCTCGTTTGCGCCATTTGCCAAAGGGCGCACGGCAATTTGTTGACGCGCTGGCCGTGGCTGGACGGCCCATCAACGCCGAAGTTGCCTATCACGCGGCCGAACTCTTGGGCGACGAACTGCCGCTGGTGAGTTCCTTACGGGCAGCTCAATTTTTGCGAACCGGCGGCACGGGTCACACGCTCGAGTTGTATCACGATCGCATTCGCGAAGCGCTGGCGACGCAACTTTCTTCCAAGAAGGTTACGCAGATTCATCGCCGGCTGGCCCAGGCATTGGAAGCGCGCGGCATCGATGATCCGGAAGCGCTTTTCGAGCATTACCTGGGGGCAGGCGAGCGGGTGCGCGCCGCCACGCATGCCGCGGTCGCGGCGAAGAAAGCGGCTGCTGCGCTCGCCTTTGATCGGGCCGCTGCCTTTTATCGCCGGGCCCTGGAACTTGCGCCCGCACGCGGGGCTGAGCTGCTTGATCTCAAGCGTGGACTTGCAGAAGCTCTGGTCAATGCGGGCCGGCCGGCGGAGGCAGCGCAGGTTTATCTTGAGTTAGCCGAAATGACTTCGGCGGGTCACAGTCTCGATTACAAACGTCGCGCCGCTCAGCAGTTACTGATGGGTGGACATATTGATGAAGGCGTCGAGCTGATTCGCGCGGTGCTGGCTGCCGTTGGCTTGAGCTATCCTGCGGGCCCACGAAGCGCGCTCTTTTCACTATTGCTAAAGCGGCTGCAAATTGCTTTGCGAGGCCTCAACTTCACCGAACGCCAGGAAAACCAGATTCCCGAAGTTGATCTCGTAAGGTTAGATACATGTTTTGCTGTCGCTGCGGGACTGGGCGCAGTAGACCTGATTCGCGGAGCCGTGTTTCAAAGCCGGCATCTACTGCTGGCTTTGCGAGCCGGAGAACCATTTCGTATTGCGCGGGCCCTGGCTTTTGAAGCGGCCTGGACTGCGGCGCGCGGCGGCGCCGGTAGTGAACGCGCCAAACAGATTTCGCGACAGGCCGAGGAGATCGCGCAGCGGGTGGGGAATCCCTATGCGATTGCGCTTACAACCTGGTCGCGTGGGGTTGATGCCTACCTTGCCGGCAACTGGCGCAAGACTGCCGAAATTTGCGAGCGCGCCGCCGAAGTGTTGCGTGATCGTTGTACCGGTGCAACCTGGGAGCTAACGATTGCCAACCGCTACAAGTTAAGCGCGCTGCTGCACATGGGCGAACTTGCGGAAGTGGCCCGTCGCGTGCCGTCATTGCTTTCCGCCGCACTCGAACAGGGCAATCTTTTCGGGGCCATGGATTTACGCACACGTTTGAATATCATCTGGCTCGCAGCGGACGATCCAGATAGAGCGCGAGCGGAAGTTATCGAAGCGCTAAAGTCCTGGCCACATGAAGGTTTTCATTTGCAACACTACGTTTCGTTGCACGCGCTGGCACAAATCGAGCTTTACACGGGAGACGCCGAAGTTGCCCACAAACATGTCGAAGGACAGTGGCGAGCGCTGGAGAATTCGATGCTGCTACGGACACCGGCGGTTCGTGTCGAAGCAATGCAGTTGCGGGCGCGTACCGCCATCGCTACGAACCGCGACGGTCGCGACAAGAGCAAAATGCGGCTGGCGGAAAACATCGCCCGCAGGATAGAAAAAGTAAACATGACATGGTCTAAACCTTTTGCGACGTTAGTGCGCGCCACGGTGGCTCATCAACGCAGGGAAGTGGGAAGAGACGTGATGCTGCTGTCGGAAGCCGTGCAGGGTTTTGAGCGCGCTGAGATGCGGCTGCACGCGGCTGCCGCGCGCTGGCGGTTGGGAGAGAAACTGGGCGATGAGCGTGGCCGTCAATTAATTAGCGAGGCTAACGCGGCGATGGCCGAGCAAAAAATAAAAAATCCCGAAGCAATGATGAGGATGGTAGCTCCGGGATTTTGATATCAGAAGATTAAGCCAGGTCAGTAGCCAGACCCGTCAGGGGGAGGGCTTAGCGGATCAGGCAGCTCGTCGTTCCTGCGCAACTGGAAGCGCGTGCCGCTGCGGCCGGATCCCCCAGTCGTAGGTTCGTCTGGTCATACGAATAGCTGCCCGCACAGAAAGTCGAGCAAATATTCCCAGCTTGGTTTTCCTTACATTGTCTGCAGCAATCCCGCCCGGATAGAGTGAGGCAAAGACCAGGCATGCCACGGCGTAGACAAGCTTGCTGCTCAAGGGCAAGTCGCTCATCGGTCCGCTGCGCGTGCGCCGGATTATTCCTTTCAAGCTGTAAAATGCACTCCAGCTTTCCTGAGCTTCCTTCATCAAGTCTTCGGTTGGAATCTTTGGATGTTTGACTGCAACGTCTGTGTGGTCATACTCGAGCCAGAACTTGTCCCTTATGATCTGTACCGCGTGTTTCGGCACGTAATCCGGCTTGTCGCGGTTTTTCCAATCCCGAATCATCTCGTGATAATCTTTTGTGCCGGGATAGACGCTGTAGAGGGGGAACTGCGCAAAAGCCGTCCCCGATGCGTTTGCGAACTGCCGCATGGTTCGCAAGGTTGACAGCGTATCGCTCTCGAGACCGCCAATGATCGAGGCCAGCACCATGATTCCATGGCTCTGGATCTTTTGAATCGCCTCGGCCATTTTTTGTCCCACCGGGTTCCAGGTCTTGTTTACGTTTTTCAACCCTTCTTCAGTGAACGACTCCACTCCGATCAAGGCCCCGCGCAAACGCATCTTGTTGTACATGGCGTCGAGATACTCATCGTCACTAATGCACTCCGCCGTCATTTGCGTAAAGCCGTAGAGGGTCGGCGGACCAGCCTGATCATATTCTTCAAACAGCCGCAGTCGATCTTCACGCACGCGCTCGAGGTTGGCGCGAGTTGCGGAGTTGGTTTCCCTTGCGATGCGGCCAAGCGTTGCGGGGGTAAAGTTGTCATCCGAAAAGAAGACGTAACGAAAACCCATTCCATGAAGTTCGTTTGCCTCGTCAATGATCTGTTCATTAAGGTGCAGACGCGGCGTGCGTCCATCCGTTACCCAAACTGAGCAGAAGCTGCAGTTTTCAGGACACCCGGCTACCGTTTGAATGCAGCCCATCAGGTACTTGTTGGGATCGAGCAAGTCCCAACGAGCTTTGGCCATTAGTTCACCCGGCACCCGCCCCCCGTCATAAACTTTTTTCAACCGCCCTAAATGTGCATCCTCTAACACGTCTTTCCAGATGATATCGGCGTTTCCTTTAACGACCGCATCAGCGCCCATCTCCAGCGGCTCTTCCGGGAATATGGTCGCGTGAACACCGCCGACGATTACCGTCGCCCCACGCTTCTTTGCTTCACGAACAACACGATACCCGGGCCGGCAATTCCCGGTGTGAATGCCAACGCCGACTATATCGCCGGGGCGAACTTTTGCCGGGTCAAAGGCTGTTACGGGCTCATCAATGATTACCGGGTCCCCCGCAAATTCGGTGGGGGTGGCGCCAGCTACGACAAAAAGCCACCGGGGCGTGATAACGCTATAACCAACTGATGCATTGGCGGGGTTTACCAGTACTACTCTACTCATAACGCATTCTCCTTTTCAGTTATGCGCCTATATCGATCGTCCCGTAGCGAACGTAGCCAATATTAGAGCAATAGTGCCAGGTGAAAATAGTTCCTGATGGGATCAGCGAGGATCAGGATATGCCTCAGAAAACGCGCCCAGCGTAATAGCACGCGGCAGCACTGTCAATACTGAGTGTGTTGTCGTATCAGGCTTTGGCCTGCGATATTGAAGTGCCTGGAGTTTCATTTAGGGGTGACAACCCTCGCTATAGATTCAGTTAGCGGTTATAGGTAAAAACGCCGTCATACTCTTCGCGCAATCTGAGAGTTGCCGCGGGTGTTGGTGGAGGTCATGTATTCGCGAAGAATCCGCTGCGCTGCTGCTTTGCCAGGTAGTGAAGGGCATAACAGAAGCATATCGAGCTCTCAAGCTTGTGACACCAGCGCTTTAAAGGCCTCAGATATTCTGACGCACGTGTTTCCCGCCGTCACTGGATAGCCTCGGAAATCGAAAGTGGTTACCTGCGCTACGCCGAGGCTGGCCGAGGTCAAAAAGATTTCATCGGCCTCTCCGAGGTCCGCCAGTTCATAAACACCCTCGATGACGGGAATGAATTGTTTGCCGGCCAGCTCGATAACTGCGGCGCGAGTAATGCCGGCCATGGCACCGGTACTTAAGCCCGGCGTGTGTAGCGTGCCGTCCTTGAACCAGAAAATGTTTGCCATAGTCGCTGACACAATCTCGCCGCGTTCATTGAGCATTACCGCTTCGTCAAAGTCTCGGGTTTGCGCTTCTTCCCAGGCGAGCACCTGCTCCAGATAATTCAAACTGCGAATGCCCACAAGCGGCGAAAACGTGTTAATGCGATAAGGCGAAACAGCGAGCGAGAGACCAGCTGCGGGAACTCTTTGCGGTTCGCCCGTCATAATGAGTAGATCAGTCTTGCGGGGGCTTTCCTTCTTTGCTTTCCACACGTCCCGGCCGCTGCGCGCCAACAGGATCACACGCGCGCGTCCATCCTTCACCTGGTTTACCGCGACCAGCTTTTGCAGCGCCTCACCGACGGTGCGTCCGGAAAGGCCGGCGCAATCCACGCTCAAACGTTCAGCATGATTACTCAAGCGCCGCCAGTGCTCGGGCCACATAAACGGCTTGCCGTTGTAAATGGCAACCGTCGTAAAAACCCCGCGGCCATAAAGCATCGCCGACGACACCGGCGCCACACGGGCCTTAGTGGCCTCAAGCATCACCTTGTTGAGATAAATTACGGGGTGCATGTTTGAAACGAGAGGCTCTGCTTTTGGAGTGCGCCGACTTGCCGGCGCTTTTGCAGGTCGCGACCTGTCGCGCCCGGACTTGTTGGGGTCCACCAGGGTCTCCGGCAGCAGGTGCCGAACACTAAAGCGGTGACAGGTCGCCGCACTCCAAAGTCACACTCCTAACAAACTATTCTCGTCCGGCAGCCATCACTTCGGCCTCCAGCCTTTTGGCAAGAGAACCACGCCAGACTTTTTCCATCTCCGCGACTGACGCTGATATCAAGTCCGCTTCAGCCAATCTGATCCGCAGTCGGTCACCGCCGACCTGGCCGATTACAGTAAAGGGACATCGTCTGCGCGCTGCAAGGTCTTCCAGCGAAGCCAGCGAAGAGGAAGGGAAGCTGACGATGATGCGCGAGGGTGATTCGCTGAACAGCATGGTGGTGGCCAGCAGCGGAACCGGGGAGTCTATTGTAAGTGCAATCTCAGCGCCTACTGACTGGCGGTTAAGCGAGGAAAAACAACATTCAGCAAGGGCCACGGCCAGCCCGCCATCGGAACAGTCGTGCGCGGATGCGAGCAGCCCGGCCTCTACTGCTTCCAGGCAAACGCTCTGCACAGCAAGCTCAAGCTCAAGATTGATATGCGGCACAGCCCCAGTCTGAATCATCTGATCCGTAGTCATGCCGTCAATGGTGGCCCGATACTCGCTTAGGGAAATATCGTCGGCAGTCGTGCCGAGCAGAGCGATTACGTCGCCGGCTTGTTTGAATCCGGGTTGCACAATACGACGCACATCTTCGACGAGGCCAATCATTCCAATCACCGGCGTGGGCAGAATGCCGCGCCCTTCCGTTTCGTTGTAGAAGGAAACATTTCCGGAAACCACTGGTGTGTTGAGTGCGCGGCAGGCCTCAGCCATGCCATCGATTACTTCTGAAAACGACCACATCACTTCCGGCCGCTCAGGCGATGCAAAGTTGAGACAGTTGGTGACGGCCAGCGGTCTTGCGCCGACACACACAACATTGCGCGCCGCTTCGGCAACAATCAGCTTTGCGCCTTCACGCGGGTTCGCTGCGCAGTAGCGGCCGTTGCC
>DATGYM010000370.1:0-25190 GCA_035297925.1 Pyrinomonadaceae bacterium
CGATTCCTCCTCTACCAACTGCGCGTAATAGATCTCGCTAGTGGCGTCGTCCATGATCACCAGCAAGTCATACCAGCGATGATCGCAGAACCACTGATGCTGGCTGGCATCGATGTGCAACAACATTCCCGGCAGTGGCCGCCGCAGTCGTCGCTTGCGATGCACTCCGCGCTTCCGGCTCGGCTTTACCAGCCCCGCTCCCTGCAACGCTTGCTTCACCCAGGTGTAGCTCAACTTGATCCCGTGCTCCTCCAGCAGCTTCTCGTGAAAGTGCCGCACGTTGAAGTCGAAGTACTGCTCCTGGTACAACCGCAGCACTTCCTCCACTGTCGCCAGCGGCACCCGCTTCGGCGATGGCACTCCCCGCCGCCGATCAAACAAACCCTCATATCCTTCATGCTCAAACCGAGTGTGCCAGCGCTGCATCTGCCGGCAGCTGATCCCCAGGATCTCCGCTGCCTGAAACCAAGTGATCCGCTTGGCCATTGCCCGCAACATTACATCCTGTAGTTTCATCGCCCGCTCCACTGCGGTCGGTGTCATTTGCTTCATGACAGCATCCTGTCATGCACCTCTGACCCCCACCGCTCAGATCGGACACTTCATCTGTTAATTACACCGGACACATCATGTGCTAACGACAGCAGTCTAAAACTGCCTTGACTAATCGGCCTTTTTGGCATAGAACCCACGCGCTTGGCAAATTAATTCAGGAGTCAAAATCATGAAAAAGCTTCTTGGAATTCTGGCTGCGTTAGCCCTGGCCGCCGCCTGCGCCGCACCACCAACCAATCGCGAAACCACGCCGACGGCCAATACAAATTCCGCCAGGGAGTCTGCCCCTGCCATAACTGATGCGGACGCCATGGCAAAAGAAAAAGCTGCATGGGATGCGATCAAGAATAAGGATTACGACGCGTTTGGCGCCTTTCTAGCCAGCGATTTTTTGGAAGTAACTCCGACCACCGTTTTCGATAAAGCCGGCTCGGTTGCCAACGTCAAAGACTTTGAGCCCAGTGAACTTGATTTTAGCGACTGGAAGTTTTTGCAGTTGGACAAAAATGCATTCGCCATAACCTACACAGCAAAGGTGAAGGGAAAGTATCAGGGTAAGGAATTCCCAGCGGAATCAGTTCGGGCCAGCTCGGCCTGGGTCTATCGGGATGGCAAGTGGGTGTCGATCTATCACCAGGAATGCGAAGTAAAACCCGCAACCCCGCCGTCAGCCACTGCCAAAGCGACGCCGGCTAGCGCGATGGCGAGTCCAGCGGCTTCACCCGCAATGGCAGTTCCTGGACCAGACGCCGTTGCGAATGAAAAAATGGTCTGGGATATGTTCAAGAGCAAAAAGTATGATGCCTTTGCAGCAATGCTGGCCGAAGACTTCATAGAAGTCGAGCCTGACGGAGTCTATGACAAGGCCGGTACAGTGAAATCGGTAGCGATGTTCGACGCTTCAAAGGCCATCCTGAGCGATTGGAAGACAGTCACAATCGATGATGACGCAAAGTTGGTGACTTATCTGTTCAAGATGGAGGGCATGACTGGGGAAGGTGAAAGACACTCGACGATTTGGACGAGTCGCGACGGGAAGTGGTTGGGACGATTCCATCATGGAACGCCCGCCGTTAAGCCCGTGGCTATGCCGCCGGCCAGGACGACCCCTTCAGTGCCGGCAGCGTCCCCGAAGATGTAAACCGCTTGTTGATAAGCAGACCGGTTGGGCCAACACCAATGCGCACGGCGATGGAACAGCATGCTTCCATCGCTGCTGCCGCTTTCGTCCTGTTAGTATCCTGTTAGCGATCCATTTAATTTCCGCTGGGACGCCGAATGCACACGCAATTTTTCACTGTCCGGCATTTAGTCCGGTCGGGCGACTGGAGTTGCCCAAATTCCTTGACTAATCGTCTGGTTTGGCATAGAACGCATCCGCTCTGCCAGCAAATTCAGGAGTGAGATCATGAAGAAAGTGCTTGTAATTGTGTCCGCATTAATATTAACGGCTGCCTGTGCGGCGCCGTCAAACAATCGCGAGGCGCCAACGGCGAATACAAACTCCGCAGCCACGCCGGTCGCCGCAATGCTATCTGAAGCAGATGCCATCGCCAAAGAAAAGGCGAGCTGGGCTGCGATCCAGAAGAAAGATTACGTCGGCTTTGGCGACATGTTAGCTACTGACTATATTGAGGTTGGCGATGCCGGCACGTGGGACAAACCAGGCATCCTCGAGCACCTAAAGGACCTCGAGATTTCAGACGTTACCTTTTCTGATTGGAAGATGATCCCGGTCGACAACAACGCGGTCTTACTTACGTACAGCGTAAACGTCAAGGCAAGTTTTAAAGGCAAAGAGGTACCGCCGGGTCCTTATCGCGCGTCAGCCGCGTGGGTAAATCGCGCCGGCAAGTGGGTGGCTGCGTATTACCAGGAGACGCTGGCAAAACCATCCATGCCGCCTCCACCGGCAGCGAAGACCTCAACCACCAGTAGTGCTAGTCCCGCGGCGCGACCGGCTGAAACAACCATAGCCACTGATCCGGTCAGCAGCGAAAAAATGGCCTGGGATGCGCTAAAGCGAAAAGACTATGACACGTTTGCTTCATTCCTGGACGCGGATCAAATCGAAGTTGAGGCCGACGGCGTGTACGACAAAGCCGGTACGTTAAAAGGCGTCCGGATGTTTGACGCCTCGAAATATGAGCTAAGCGATTTCAAAACGGCAAATTTGGATAGCGATGCAGCACTCGTAACTTACGTATCGAAGTCGTCGGATCCAAAGGCCCCACAGGAACGTCACACTACGATTTGGGTGAAGCGAGACGGAAAATGGCGCGCTCTGTTCCATCATGGCACTCCGGCCGCCAGCCCTTCAGCAACTGCTGCGGCATCGCCTTCACCCAAGGCATCTCCAACTGCTAAGGCATCACCATCGCCCAGGATGGCAGCTTCGCCGAAGATGTAAATCGGTGTTATGGGCTAATAGAAAAGGGGCAGAGACGAGAATCTCTGCCCTCTGCTTTGTGAATACGAGAATCTTACTACGACCAGATTCCGGGAATTGTAGTTGCGCACGAAGGACAGGTCCCCGCCGGCGTCACCTTCATTTCGCGAATTAAATAACCGTGACGCGCTACAAGCAATTCGTCACACCGAGGACAATAGGTGTTTTCCCAGCGGCCCACTCTTCCCGGAAGATTTCCCGCATAGATGTAACGTAACCCGGCATCACTACCAATTTCGCAGGCGCGAACCAGTTGCTCAGCCGTAGTGTTTGCGTTTTCAGTCATGTGATAGTCCTGATGGAAAGCTGTTACATGCCAGGGAATATCAGGAGAGACGGTAGCGATAAAATCCGCCGCACGTTTCAGCTCATCCTCAGAGTCGTTAAAGCCGGGAATGATCAGGGTTACGATTTCCTCCCAGAAGCCACGCTCATGAACCATTTGCACGGTCTCGAGAATATTATCGACTACACCGCCAAGCTGGCGGTAGTTTCTGTCGCTCATCGACTTCAAATCAATTTTGTAACAGTCGGTCCAGGGACGCAGATAGTCGAGCACCTGCGGAGTTGCATTGCCATTCGAAATGAATGCGGTGCGAAAGCCTTCCGGTCGTGCATGCTGGAAAACTTCCACGGCCCACTCGGCAGTGATCAGTGGCTCGTTATAACTACTGCCGACCATGGAAGCGCCGTAAGCTTTAGCGAGACTGACCAGCCGCTCGGCGCTCACCTGTTGGGGAGGAGTGCCGGCTGAGTCGTCACGCAGTGCCTGAGAAGTGAGCCAGTTTTGACAGTAGGCGCAGTGAAGATCGCAACCCAGCATGCCGAACGTCAGAGTGTCGGAGCCAGGCAAGACATGAAAGAACGGCTTTTTCTCAGTCGGATCGCAGGCCAGCGCGGCAACGTAGTTTGCCGGCACAAGCAGGCGGCCGTCTTCGTTGAACCGGACTTTGCAAATGCCGCGCTTTCCTTCTTTGATTAAGCAGCGATGACCGCAGGCGTAACATTTCAAGGCCCGATCGGCCAGGAGCTCAGTCAACTCGACCGCGCCTTCAACGGTCAAAGAATCGAGCTTTGAGGCCAGGGACTCGGCTGTTTTGCTAAGCGGCATTTGCTAATCCTGTATTGATTTTCGAATATGGCAATTATACTTTGGATGGCACGGAAAGTTGATCTACATTTGGGACTAACCCATATTATTGCTTCATGGCGGCCTACCTGGTTCAAAGTGCGCAATTCAACCCGCAAAGTTGTTTTCTAAAATGATAATCGAAGAAATCACCGTTACTCCTTTTCAACAGCACACACGCATCGTCGCCTGCGAGAAGACGAAGCGCGCAATTTGTATCGATCCGGGAGACGACTCAAATGCCATAGTCAACGCAATTGATAAACACGCTTTTGAGCTTCAGGCGATAGCAGTCACACACGCGCATCTCGATCACATAGGAGGGGTGACGGCCCTGAAGAAACTGAAGCCGGCAGCAGCCATCATGCTTCATAAGGCCGATGAGTTCATCTATGAAGCACTGCCTGAACAAGCCGGCTGGATCGGGATCCCGCGTAGTCAATGGGCCTCGCTGGGGTTGAACTTTGAGGCGCCTCCGCACGTGGATGGCTATTGGGAAGATGGACAAATCTATCCAGTTGGCGAACTGGAATTCAAGGTAATACACTGCCCGGGCCACACGCCCGGCCACGTTGTGTTATTCGAATCGAGGCAAAGAAAAGTGTTCGTCGGCGATGTGCTGTTTGCCGGCTCAGTCGGCAGAACGGATTTGCCCGGTGGATCCACCGAGCAACTCCTGGATTCCATAATGAACAAATTACTGCCACTCGGGGATGACGTGGAGGTTTTCTCCGGACACGGACCAGTGACTACGATCGGTCAGGAAAGAAAAACCAATCCCTTCCTTACGGGAGTTTACAAACTGGGAGCGGGCAGATTTTAAGGTAACACTCGCCGCAGATTTACGCGGATAAAGACGGCTTGGAAAAAACAACAAGCAGAAAACTAACTAACTATTTTTCCTGGAATTCGCAGTTGCGGAACTTACTTCTGCGTGGGACCGCGCAGACGACTCTCCTTGAGTTTTTCCCACTTCTCCTTTTGCTCACCGCTCAATTGGCTTGGCAGGGTCTCAACGGGAATGCCGTTCTGCTGACAAAAGTGGCGCCAAAGAATGAAGCGCAGATCGAAGGCACCGGTTTCGTCGGAGATAATATTGTCTATTGGAGGCGGTTCGTTCTTTCCCTTGCTCATTAATCTTGTTTCTTTCAGTTTGGATTAGTGAGAGTTTATCAGCTTTTCCCCAAATAGTTGACTCTGGCTCTCCGGCCGGAGCCGATCTAAGAGGCACTTACAAGATAGATACTGCCAGTCGGCGCCGTAACACCAGTATTCGGCTCCAGCGTAACTGCAAATACCGCCGCTTCCCGAGCTGACGCGGGCACTTGGTCCTCCAATGTTCCATTACCTGCGGCGTCAGTAGTGAAAACCTTGCCCGGCATTTTTTTGTTGTCCTTGATGTACCACAATTGGTAAGCCATGCCTGCGGGTGCGGCGGGCAATCCCTTTGCCATCAACATGGCGTGACCGCTTTTGTCGTAAGCAAGCATTGCGTGAGCGCCAGGCGCGATATTCGTGCCCGCTAGTTTTGCCATGCGCGCATCAGGTGAAGTTAACAATGCAATTATCGCCCGTTCGCGATCGAGTTGCGCCTGAGTCTCAGTTATCTGGTTTGAGAGTCGCGTAAGTTCTCTGTGACTGGTGCTGTTTTGCTGCCAGAGCAATAAAAGTGAAATGATCAAAGCGACAAAAACCAGCGCAGCAGCAATAGCCCCGAAAGAACCGAGCGATGCCCAAACGTTCTGCGGGGATCGTTGAAATGCAATGACACTGTCTTCCCTGCGTGAGCTCGGTTCGTAATAACCAACGTCCTGCGAAGAATCGAGGCGAGCGTTTGCCGAGTTGTTTAGCTGACTCTCAGCAGCAGCCACTCTTTGCAATATCTGCTCACGAATGAGGGCACGGGGCTCGAGCGGTTGCGCATCGAGAGCAAGGAGCGCGGCCGTGTTTTCCCATGCGCCCATTTCTGAGCGGCAGTCGATGCAGCGTTGAAGATGAGTGGCCAGCGCGCGCTCGTCTTCCGGGTCCAGCGCCGTTAGGACGCTCGCTGCCAGTAGCTCACCGCAAACTTTGCAATCTTCGTGCATCATGTTTTGCTGTTTCAGCCGAAGTTCTCCAACTGCTTTCCTAACACGCTCCGTAGCTTGATCATGCCGGCGCGCATGCGCGTTTTTATCGTTCCCAGCGGTGCATTTAGTTTCGTGGCTATCTCCGACTGTGTCAGTCCGTCGAAGTAGGCGAGCACGAGCGTTTGTCTCTGCTCCTCGGGAAGTTCGGCAAGCGCACTTCGTACTATTTCTCTCTGCGCCCCTCTGATGGTGTCTGACAGTGCGTCGGAAACTGCCTCCGTCTGTGCCTGGGCCGCGCCCGCCACCAGACGCTGGCGAGCTCCGAGCAGGCGCAGACGATCGATGGCCCGACTGCGGGCGAGAGTGACGAGCCAGGTAAACGGCCGTCCTCGTTTTTCATCAAAATCTTTGGCGCGCCGCCAGACCTGTATGAATACCTCCTGCAGCACGTCTTCCGCTTCTTCACGGCTATTCAATATACGCATGAGCAAGCCAAATAGAATTGTTCGATAAGCGTCGTAAAGCCGTGCCAACGCCGCTTCATCACCACGCGCGACTGCGTAGAGAAGCTCAACGTCCGATGCTGGTGTGGTTTCTGGTTGCACTCTAGGGCGATGGCTCAATTGATATACGAGCCCAGCATGATAACA
This sequence comes from Pyrinomonadaceae bacterium, assembly GCA_035297925.1. Taxonomy (GTDB): domain Bacteria; phylum Acidobacteriota; class Blastocatellia; order Pyrinomonadales; family Pyrinomonadaceae; genus PSRF01. Next base: position 6,853 of record DATGYM010000370.1, read on the forward strand.
AGATTGCGGCAGACGCTATAGATTTTTCAAAAAAATAGGCGGTGTCTTTGTTTGATTTGACCTCGGCAAGTGCTCTGCGTTCTCGGCGCCTCGGCGGTGAATCAACCATGGAAACCTCATCGCAGAGGCGCAGAGGCCACAAAGGCTACGCAGAGAGAAAAAGAAAAGGGGGCGGACACTGGAATCCGCCCCGCTTAAAGCTCAGTTTTTATAGCCGCTCAGGCGATTGTGATCTCCTGATTCAGATACACATCCTGAATCGCATTCAGCAACTCAACGCCTTCGCTCATTGGCCTTTGAAAAGCCTTACGGCCGGAGATAAGACCAGTGCCGCCGCCCCGCTTGTTGATTACCGCGGTGCGGACCGCTTCGGCGAGATCGCTTGCGCCTTTCGACTCGCCCCCCGAATTGATTAACCCGCAGCGGCCCATGTAACAGTTGGCCACCTGGTAACGAACCAGATCGATTGGGTTGTCGCTCGTGAGTTTCTCATAGACAAGTTTGCTCGTCTTACCATAGGACTTGCCCAGCGCTTTTTCCGCCGCCATGTAGCCGCCGTTCCTCTCCGGAAGTTTTTGCTTGATGATATCTGCCTGGATGGTCACGCCCAGATGATTTGCCTGGCCAGTCAAATCAGCCGAAGTGTGCATGTCACCCTCCGGGGTTTTGAATCCCGAATTGCGCATGTAGCACCAGAGGATCGTGGCCATTCCCAATTGATGTGCCTCAGCAAATGCCTTGCCGATTTCGGTTATCTGTCGTGTCGATTCGTCGGATCCAAAATAAATTGTGGCGCCCACTGCCACCGCCCCCAGATTGTGAGCCTCTTTAACCGTACCAAACAAAACCTGGTCAAACTTGTTCGGCAGCGTGAGCAGTTCGTTATGATTAATTTTTACGACAAAAGGAATCTTATGGGCATACTTGCGCGCCACGGACCCTAACACGCCAAAGGTAGAAGCTACAGCGTTGCAGCCGCCTTCAATAGCCAGCTTCACAATGTTTTCAGGATCGAAGTATTGCGGATTCGGGGCGAAGGACGCGCCCGCAGAATGTTCGATGCCCTGGTCTACCGGCAGGATTGAAAGATAGCCAGTACCGGCAAGTCGCCCGTTAGCGAAAAGCGACTGCAGCGAGCGCAAAACCGCGGGCGAACGATCTGAATACGCCCAGATGCGATCGATAAAATCCGGACCGGGTAGATTCAGTTGGTCTTTTGAGATTGTCTCTGACTTGTGGTCGAGCAGAGTTCGCGCGTGATCGCCAAGCAGTTCCTCAATGCGATCCAGTGAAGTCGATGCTCGTTTGAGTTCGGTAGCCACTGTAATTTCCTCCTGAGTGTGACGCAGTTGCGGCCTAAGCTTAGGAATGTCCAGCGAATCTGCGCGAATTGTAGCATATTGGCTTGCGGCCTACCTGTGTAATAGCCCTGTTCAGGCTCTCGCAATGCATGAGTTTTTGCAGGTTTAAGAAGGGGAAAATAGATGATTGCGTTCGGATCCTGTCTGACTTAGAATCCGCGCCGTCGGTCTCAAAGGTTTCCACAACCGGCTGATGCGTGCCTCGCGCGTCCGCCCGCAACCTGACCTCGGCATACACGCAACCCTTGCTAGAAAGGTTTTCGTATGAAATCGATAGCTCCTCGCCTGCTGTTTCACCTGATAACAGTGTGTTTTGTCATGATTCTGCCGGCCGTCGCTTTGGCCGGCGACGAATGGGAACCTGTTAATCCCGCAGACCTTTCCTCCAAAACAGCCACGGTTGATAAAGACGCCGATGCGGAAGCTGTCTTTTGGAAAGTGCGCGTTGCCGATGAGATTGAAGGAGGCGACCCGCGCACGGTACTGCACCATTATATTCGGGTCAAGATTTTCACCGATCGAGGCCGCGAGGCTTACAGCAAAGTCGACATTCCCTATTTCACCGGGACCGAAATCAAAGACGTCGCCGCACGAACCATCAAGCCGGACGGGAGCATAGTGGAACTGAAGAAGGAAGATCTCTTTGAGAAAACGATTGTCAAGGTTAACCAAATAAAGCTCAAAGCAAAGTCGTTTGCCATGCCTGGCGTAGAAACGGGTGCGATCGTCGAATACCGTTGGCGCGAAGTGCGCAACAACACTATTACGTTTTACGACCGCTTCGACCTGCAACGCGATATCCCGGTGCGCCTTGTCGAGTATCACCTCAAGCCGGCGCGCTTCGAAACGTTTACCAATGTCGGCATGAATGCCAGAACTTATCACGGGAATACGACTCCGTTCGTAAAAGAAAAAGATGGGTATTACCTGACCAGCATGAGCAATGTGCCTGCCTTTCGTGAAGAACCGCGCATGCCACCTGAAAATCAGTTGCGCGCCTGGATGCTGGTTTACTACACGCTCGACGAAAACCTGCCGGCAGAAAAACTATGGCCAAAAGTTGGCCGCGAGGTTTACGAGGCTTACAGGCCGGTGCTTAAGTCCACCGACGAAATTCGCAAGGCTACCGCAGAAGCAGTAGGGGACGCGTCCACGCCAGAGGAAAAGCTGGTGCGCTTATTCAACTATTCGCGAGACCGAATCAAAAACGTCAATGACGATGCCGCCGGATTTTCGAAGGAAGAGCGAGCTAAACTGAAAGAGAATAAGACTCCCACCGACACGCTCAAGCGAGGCAGCGGCACCGGCGAAGATATCGACGTGTTATTTGCCGCTATGGCAAATGCCGCCGGTTTCGATGCGCGTATTACCAGGACATCCGACAGAGAAAAAATCTTCTTCGATAACGCTTCCAACGATCGCTACTGGCTTAACGGCTACAATGTGGCCGTCTCTCTCGATGGCCAATGGCGTTTCTTTGATCCGGCGAGCAAGTATGTTCCGTTCGGAATGTTGCGCTGGCAGGAAGAAGGTCAAAAGACGCTGATTCCGGATCCAAAACAGGCGATTTGGGTGCAGACTCCCATTTCAGAGCCGCGTAAGTCCTTGTTGAAGCGCACGGCAAAACTAACCTTGTTAGAGGATGGGACCATGGAGGGCGACGTTGAAGTTCAATACAACGGCCAATTCGCGACAGAGAAAAAAGAAGAGAATGATGAGGATTCTGAAGCCAAGCGGGAAGAATCGCTGACGGAAGAAGTGAAGGCGCAAATGAGCAGCGCTGAAATCACGAAGATTCGTATCGAAAACGTGACCGATCCCATCAAGCCGCTGGTACAGGCCTATCACATTCGCGTACCGGGTTATGCACAGCGCACCGGTAAAAGACTATTCCTGCAGCCGGCATTTTTTCAGCGCGGTCTTAAGCCCGAGTTCTCCACCAGCGCTCGCGAGTATCCTATCTACTTTCATTACCCCTGGTTGGAGGAGGACGAGGTCTCCATCGAATTACCGGCCGGGTTCGCGCTTGATAATCCGGATGCGCCCGCGCCATTTAGCGGAGCACCGGTCGGCGAGTACAAAGCGTCGATTGGGGTTGCAAAAGACGGCCACTCGCTAGCTTTCAAGCGTAGTTTCTACTTCGGTGGAGGTGGAAATATTCTGTTTCCTGTCCAAGTGTATGGCCAGTTAAAGAATTTTTTTAACGCGCTGAACACGCAGGACAACCACACGATTACTCTAAAGCAAGCTGCCACTACCGCCGTTTCCCCTTGAGGTATTTTTATGACATTCCGCAGCGCTATTCGCCGAGGGTTCTGGTCCTTAATGTTTGTCCTTGGCGCATGTGCCCCGGGTCTCGCCGACGATGCTCCGGGATGGTTGCGTCAGGCAGTGGCCATGCAGGTACCGACCTTCGACAAGAAGGTAAACGCCGTCGTTCTGGTTGATGATTCGACGATCACCGTCGGCGAAGATGGCCAGATCGTCACGGTCTGGAACTATGCCGTTCGTATTCTCAATCGTGAAGGCCGAGACGAGGCGATAGCGCAAGTGGGATACGAGACAGATATCGGCAAGGTGAGGGAGTTGCACGCCTGGCTTATCAGGCCTTCAGGACAAACGAAAAGTTACGGAAAGGACCAAACTATCGAGCAAGCGGATCTCAACGATGTCTACGATGAGTCGCGCGTCAGAAAAATAGTAGCTGTTGACGACGTCGAACCGGGAGCTGTTTTCGGTTACCAAACAACGACCGAAACGCGTCCGTTCTTTTATCAATCGAACTGGTATTTTCAGGACAATGCCCCGGTGATCTCCTCCCGTCTCAGCCTGGTGTTACCGGCGGGTTGGAAAGCAAGCAGTGTGACGTTTAATCATACGAACGTGCAGCCGGCAGTTAATGGCAACACCTATACATGGGAACTACGCGATTTACCGCCGCTTGAACGGGAGCCGGCAAGTCCAACTCTCACTAATCTCGTGCCTCGGCTGGCGGTTAAATACTTTCCTACCGAAGGAACGAAAAATCCCGGTGTACGGCCATTCGAAGAGTGGAGCGACGTTTCCCGCTGGTACAGCAGTTTGAGCGATCCTCAAGCCAGGCCTGACGAGAAGGTTGCGAACAAGGCGCGTGAGCTAACTGCCAATGCGAAAACAGAACTGGAGAAAATTCGCTTAGTCGGCAACTATGTTCAAAATATTCAGTACATCTCAATTCAAATTGGCGTGGGGCGCTGGCGACCACATGCCGCCACGGATGTATTGGCAAAAGCCTATGGTGATTGCAAAGATAAAGCGAACCTCATGCGAGCGCTGCTGGCATCGCTGAACATACAGTCATATCCCGTGCTCATTTTTTCGGGCGATTCCACGTACGTACAGGAAGCCTGGGTTTCGCCAAGCCAATTCAATCACTGCATCATCGCTATCAAAGTCAGTGACGATACAAAGGCGCCGACCGTTATCACCCACCCGGCGTTGGGACGCCTGCTGATTTTCGACGCCACTGACGACGATACGCCGGTGGGCGATTTACCCGAGCACGAGCAGGGAAGTTTTGCTCTGATTGCAGCGGGCGACTCAGGCTCGCTCACTAAAATGCCGGAAACGCCTTCTGAAGCAAACAGTATGGATCGCCAGATTGTGGCGAGCTTATCGGCCGATGGCACTGTAAACGCCAGTATCCGCGAGCGGGCGATCGGACAACGCGCCGTAGACTACAGACGGCTCTTCCGGCGGCTCTCTCGTCCCGAGTATTTCGGCATGATTGAGAGTTGGATTGCCAACGGCGCGACTTTGGCGAAAGTGTCAAAAGTCGATCCAGTGGATCGGACGCTTGAAGGCAAGTTCGATTTGGACGTCGATTTTTCGGCGGTCGCTTATGCCCAACTCATGCAGAACCGCTTGCTCGTATTTAAGCCTACGCTCGTCTCCCGTCGAGATTTTTTAGTTTTGACTGACGCGAAGCGCCGGCATCCCGTCGTACTGAGCGCTCATGTTTTTACGGAGACGGTTCACCTCAAACTCCCGGCCGGCTTCGAGGTTGATGAACTTCCCGATGCGATGAAGCTGGATATGTCTTTTGGTTCATACAAAACAACCTATGACGTAAAAGGCGAGGAATTGACCTACACCAGAACGTTGGCCCAGCACGCCGCCACTATTCCCGTTGATCAATATCAATCAGTGCGCAACTTTTTTGAGCGCATTCGCGCCGCGGAACAAGCGCCGGTAGTCCTGGTAAGGAAATGACCCAGGCGCAGTTTTGCGCCATGGCTACGATAACCGGGCGGATTCAAAATGTAACCTTTTTCATATTCGTTCACTGCGCGTTATTCACGGCAGTTTCGCTGCTCGCGTCATGGCAGCGAGGGAGTCACGGACGAACCTTCGTTGCAGCCGGCGCGTCACCGGGAAACCTACCTTTGCCAGCGGATGTCGCGGTCGCGAGAAGGCGAAAATATCATAGAAAACCGACCCGTCCGGATGCCATTCAATGGTGAATCGTTCTTCTCCGCGTTCGACATGATCAGGCAGTGTTCCGTACGCAAAGCCAAACCTCTTGACCGGTTGGCTTTCGTCAACCACATAAACGACGCGGCAAGCATTCAATGACCAGAAGCCAAACGTCCGCGCCTGAACAGCCACCACAGCTCCAACATCGATTGCTGTTTCCGGTGGGACAATCGTCACCCATCCGAGATTAAATTGTTTCCAGTTTTGCAGGGCGGCGACGGCCCGCCGAAACGTTTCCTGTCCGGCTCCCAGTGTAATTCTGTTGTGATCGATGTTGTAACCGGGCGGCGCTGTTTCCAACTGTGTTGCTCCTACCTGCGAATAGGTAAAGAGGAGATCGCGTTGTGAGGAAATAAAACGCGCGATTGCTTCTGTTGAAGGTCGGCGGCGCTGGAACATCAGGAATCGTTTCCGGGCTTGCCGGCGCCGGCCCGCGCCCGCGGATGATGATTGTCGTAGGCCGTGCGCAGGTGGCGATCAGTAATGTGTGTATAAATCTGCGTAGTGGAAATATCGCTGTGGCCCAGCAGTGCCTGAACTGAACGAGAGTCAGCCCCATGCTGTAACAGGTGAGTAGCAAAACTGTGACGCAGAGTATGTGGCGAAACATTTTGCAAGCCGATTTTCTCTGCGTGCGCTTTGATGATCGTCCAGGCCAGTTGGCGCGTTAGCGGCTTTCCCCGATGCAAAAAAACATTCTGATACGGCGACTTGCCGTAGGCTGCTTTGACCGCCGAATATTGCTGCAACCAGTGAATCGAGCTCTTCCCCAACGGCACGCGACGTTCCTTGCTGCCCTTGCCATGGCAGTTTACTACGCCACCGTGGACGTCAACTTCGGCGTGCTTCAGGTTTACCAGTTCGGAAACTCGCAAGCCGGCAGCATACATTAACTCCAGCATAGCGCGATCACGAATGCCCTCTTCCGTTCCGATGTCAGGTACAGCAAACAGCTGGTCGATTTCTTCTTCGGTGAGAAACTTTGGCAGGTAGGAAAACTTTTGTGGCGTATCAAGGTCTTCCGCGGGATGATGTTTGATGTGACCGTCGAGCATGAGGAAGCGAAAGAAGCCACGCGCCGCGCTGACTGCTCGCGCAACTGACGAAGGCGCCAGGCCTTCGCGTGAGAGTTGCGCAATCCACTTGCGCAAATCCGGTCTGTTTAAATCCGCCGCCGCCTTGCCATCTCTGGCTGCCCAGCGATCGAGTCGCGTTAAGTCTCTGCGATAACTTTCAAGCGTGTGACGAGCCAACCCCTTCTCGACCTGAAGGTAGGTCAGGTAATCCTTTATGAAATCGCGCTGCTGGCTCTTAGCGGTCATTGATAGCCGTCATGCTTCCTCTGCTGAACGCCCGGCGCCATCTTATACGATTTGCTAGCTCGGAGTGGGCTGATTTTCGGGACTCTGAATGTAGGAGCACGGCATGCCGCGCCCATTACTGCGCCGGTACAAATTGATTCGCCTTATTCGTAGCGCAAACACTCGATGGGATCGAGACGCGAGGCTTTGCGCGCAGGCCAGACGCCGAAGATCAAACCGACGCCTACTGATACGGTCAGTCCGGACACGACGGCCCAGGTCGGAATCGATGCAGGCAGGGCGGGGACGAGCAACATGATAATGCGGCTGATGCCGACGGCCAGAATGACGCCCAGAATCCCGCCGAGAAAAGTAAGCGTCATGGCTTCAAACAGAAACTGACGAACGATGTCTTTTCGACGCGCGCCCAGAGCTTTGCGGACACCGATCTCTTTAGTTCGTTCAGTCACGCTCACCAGCATAATATTCATGACGCCAATGCCGCCCACGAGTAGACCCAGGCTGGAGATGGCGATGGCTATCAACCCGATCATGGCGGTGATACTGTCAAACTGTTCGATAAACTTGTCGGCGGTCTTAATATCAAAGTTGTTGGGATCGCCAAACTTTACGCTGCGGCGCCTGCGAAGAACGTCTTCTGACTGTTGCAGTGCTTCAGTAGTCTGGCCGGGACGAGCCTTGATTACCAGCAGCAGATAACCTTTCGCGGGGGCGACCTTTTGTGCCGTGCGGAAGGGAATGAATACCGCATTGTCTTCTTCGTTCTCGCCGAAGAAGCCGGCCTTTCGTTTCTCAAGCACGCCCACTATCTCAAAATTTATCCCGCCCATGCGCACCTGCGTGCCGACGATTTGCTGGTTTTGTCCGGGGAAAAGCGCGTCAGCCGCATTGACGCCGATGACCATTACATTAGCGCGCTGCTGGTCGTCACTTTCCGTTATGAAGCGGCCCTCCCTGATCACAATATTGGTGATACCGGCGTAGTTGGGCGAAACACCTTGCGTGTTGCCCCAACGATAGTTGTGACCGTTGTAGGAAATATTGTCGTCAAACGGGCCGCCGCTGTAACCGATGTTCGGCGCCACGTGGCCCACTTCTTCCACCGCGCTCGCCTGGGCTTGTATTGCTTCCGCATCACCCACTGTCAAAGGTTTGCGGGAGCGTTCCGAACGGTCCTCGCTGGTGCGCGGACCGGTGGAAAGATGAAAAGCGTAAATGTTATTGGTGCCGTATTCTTCGATGATGGAGACGATGTTTTGCCGCAGGCCAGTGAGAATGGAAGCGATGGTGATCGCAGTCATGACGCCAATAACAATGCCCAGAACAGTAAGAAAGCTACGAAACTTGTGGGAACGTACGCTCTCGAGCGCCATTCGCAGCGTCTCAGTTAATACACTTTTTGGCAGGCTGAAATTCATTTGTTACGTCGTCTGTGTCAGCGCCAGAATGGGATCAAGCCGCGCGGCCTTAAACGCCGGGTAGATTCCGGCGATCATCCCAATGGCCGTCGAAACAATCAGGGCCAGCAGAATGTAACCAATCGTAATCGTCATCGTTATAGACGCGAGCGCCGTAATTAGAACGGTTACACCCCACGACAATAACAACCCGAGTACTCCGCCCAGCACGCAGAGAATCGCCGACTCGATTAGAAACTGAAGCAGAATCTGCCTCTTCGTTGCCCCAACTGCCTTCCGCAGGCCGACCTCAAAGGTCCGCTCGGTCACGCTCACCAGCATGATGTTCATTACCACTATGCCACCGACAATCAGGGTGATGAGTGTGATGGGAACTACGACCGCGGCGATGCTGCCGGTAAATTGATCGACCTGGTTGTTCATCTCCTGGACGTCGACGAGGCCGAAGTCGTCTTCCTCGTTGCCATTCAGCCGGTGTTTGTTCCTCATCGCCACCCGGGCCTCTTCGATAGTCGCCTGAAATGATTCACGATCATGTCCTTTGCCGTGAATCTGCAGGCCATTGCGTCCGAAAATTTGCAGGTGAGTAGTAACCGGAATGTACACGTGGCGATCAAACGAGTTACCGAAAAAAGAGCCGCGCTTTTCTTCGACTCCCACCACGCGCATTGGCAGCCCGCGGATCTTCAAGGTCTTGCCTATGGCAGTAGTGTTGGGAAAAAACTTGTCTTTGATGTCGCCGCCCAGCACAACAACAAATGCCGAACGCTGCACTTCGTCATTGGAGATGTAACGGCCTTCGGCAATCGTCTTGTCTTCAATGTCGACCATATTAGCGGTGGCGCCGAAGACGAGCGCGCCGGGAAATTCAACGCCCTCCTGCTTTAGATCGGCTTGTCCCTGTACCTCGGCGCCCACTTCCTCGCACGAGGCACAATGGTCGCGAACCCACTCATAGTCGTCCCAATTGATTCTCTTGTTGCGCCGGTTCATTCGTTCAAAGTCTTCATCCGACAAGCGGCCTGTAGAGGCAATACGCGCCATCATAAAGTGGTTGCTGCCCAGTACCTTTGCCAGCTTATCAACCACATACGTGTTCAGGCCGCTGATCGAGGCGCCCACGGTTACGACTGAGGCGACGCCTATGATTATTCCAATTAGCGTCAGCAAAGCCCGCAATTTATGGGCGAAGATCGACTGCAGGGCGATCCGCAGGGCGTCGGAATAGAAGGAAAAAAAGGCTTTCATCGTGATTTAAACGAGACCCAGTCGCGCAAATGGCTGTACGACAGACTATAAGTGCAAGGTTTCAACTATCGGCTGCCATCCGGCATCGGTCAGTTTCCATTACGCGATGCCTGTTTAGCAGGGCACACATCCGCCCCTAAATGGTATTGACGCTTTTGGCGGGCCATTTATTAACAGTCAGGTTAGCTCGGCCGCCGGTCGGTCGGTGCCCTTGAGCGTGAATTTGTCTGCCCAACGGATCCGGCCCGTGACCTGCATCGCCACAAATAGCGTAGCCACGGAACCGATGGTGATAGCCAGGCCGGTGAAGCCCTTGAGGAAAAACGCATACGAGAACATCACCAGGTAGACTAGCTGCGCTAATGCAGCCTCGCGACTCGCGAAATGCAGGCCGACTACCAGCCGAAGATAACTGACAACCAGGAAGACCGACACTATCGCGGCTATCGCAAAGGCCACATGAATTGAGACATGATCTACCAGGTATGCAAGCAGCAGGTGGAATGAGAAGAAGGCGGCGGCCAGAAAGAAATAATTCATCGGATGGAGATCAATGCCGCGGAGTGTTGTGATGATCAGCATTAGAAAGAAGAAAAAGAAGAGAGACACGGGCGCGAAGAAACTGATTCTGCCGGCAAGGGGTCCCGGTTGCAGCTTCTCCGGCATCACCATCGCGATCTGATAACCGGACAGTAAGTTTTTGTAGGACCAGGTCAGATCCCAGCCGGAAGCAGTTTCGTGTTTTTGTGACGGAGAAAGAGTATTGTCGGGGAAATCGATATCTTTGAAATTGGTCGTCATCTGAAGGTTAAAGTCGCGCACCTGCGTTACGTTCTCGCTGCCAAAACTGTAGCGCCACTCATTCAGGCCCTGAGAACGGTAGCCCGCAGTTAGTTGCGCTGTCTGGCCTGCAGCTATCTTCACGCTACCGGTTGCTGCGTTTGCCTCATTTACAATCGGAACAGACACTCCATTCACGAGGAATGTGAGATCGTCATAAATGGCTTGACTCGTCGGAAAGGGAAACTTGAAGTCGACCAGTTGTTCCTTGTTGCTGGTATTTCGAAATTGGTAGACACCACGGAAACCAACCTTGTAGGTGCTATACCAAAGAAGACCCTTTTGCCGGTGCTCCAGCTCGAGTGTGACATTAATGGCACTGCTCTCTAACGGCAGCCCGGTGGTGATTGCTTCCTGAGTGGTCTTAACGATCTTCTTTCCGTTTTCAGTGCTCTCTTCTTTCTTTGGCACCAGCTCAGTGTATGAAGCCTGCGGTATGACCTGGTTCTGTGGAGCGCCCCAGGTGGAGGCGACGCGATCATTTGCGATCGCTGCTGAATCATAAGTGCGGGCGAAAATGGTTCCGCCGAGGATGGCCCAGGCTATGGAAGTGCAAATAAATATGAAGGTGATGGCGATGATTCGTTTGGTCACTGAATTACTCCTTCAAGCCGGATTAAGAAGCCGTTGCGAAATCCCATTCTGATTACATTTGACAGTGAGGCAATGTGGCGTTCCACACAAAGCTCGTGTGAATAGCTACATCGCTTTCTGTTTTGATTTTTTGGTCTTTGCCTTTGACAATGCCGCATACCCATCATCCCCGGAATTTGCTGGAAAGCGGATTAGAGTTGGAAACTGATCTTCTTATGTAACGGGCTGTTTTCGTGGCCGATGACGAAGTGAGTGACCAGGTCGCCTTCCCGGATTACCAGGGTTGCACGGCTGACGTCAGGCGGCACGTCGAAGGCGAGGGTCGTGGAATAACTTTCCCCCGGGCGAAGTGGAATCGTCATCGCGGTACCCGAGGTATGAGAATTCTCAAGCACGCGCTGGGCTTCAGTGGCAGGGAAATGTTCCCGACCGCTCTCGTCAACTATTGAGACAACCCGTGCATTCGGATACAGCAAGCCGTTACCTCTGTTGGGGCTGATAGTGGTTTCGTCGAAGCGGGTCTTGATAGTCACAATGCGAAACATACCGGCAGCGGTAACCTGGTTAGGCGCTTCACCCACCGTTTTTGACTCGCGCACAGCCGCGACGGAGTAAGCGAGGTGGCAATCGATCTCGCAAAAATGTTTTTCATCGCCACGCGCCAGCACCCGCTCACTGCTGGCGAAGGAAAAGGTCAGCAAGACGGCAAAATAGAGACCGGTCAACAGGGTTGCAGCGAGAACGACAAACTTTGTGAGCGCAAACCTTCTTTTGCCCAGCGAATAGAAAAACAACAGGCCGAGCAGGAAAAGCAGCAGCGCCGTACCGAGCAAAGCCAGCACGCCGATGGGTGCCGCGAGATTTACGTTGGTATACATTTCACATCTCCTGTGGAACTCACAAGTGGATCAAAGCGCTTTGTTTTGCAAAGCCCTGCGGCAAAAAAAAGACAGACGGCGCTCAGCTCTGCCGCATCTGGTGAAGAATAGTTTCCATATGGCTCAAATAATTTTCGAGTGCGCGCCGGCCGGCCGCAGTTAGTCTGTATTCAGTTTTTGGCAACCGTCCCTCAAACGATTTAATGCACGCAATATAGCCACAGTCTTCCAGTTTTCGCGCATGCACGCTCAGGTTACCGTCCGTCGTGTCCATTAAACTCTTCAAGTCGTTGAAAGTAAGCGACTCATTCGCCGCCAGCGCACTAACAATACCGAGCCGCATGCGTTCATGAATCAACCGGTCGAGATTTGGAGCGGGATGCCTTGCTTTTGCGCCGCCAGCGTCGCGCAGATCCGCTGCTGCCGCGGCACGCTTTTTCTGATTCGAAGTTTTTACTGCTGATTGTCTAGCCACCATACCTCCGGGCGATGATCACGCCAAAAATAATATGCAAGCCGCCAAAGCCGGCGGCCATTAACCAATTTATAAATTCTGCCGGAACGAAAAATGAGACTGCACCGAGAGCCATAAAACAGAGACCCATCAGCGGGACAGCGCTAACTGAAAACATGCCGCCTGTAACGACGCCGGTGCCGTACAGTAACAACCAAAGACCGGGAATCGCATTCGTTAACCCGGCGCGATACAGCGCGATCGTTAATATTGCTCCCGCAAAAATCGGTGGAGAGAGACTAAATGCGACCTTACGTCCCGGACCCGAAAGCAGGGGCATTCTGGCCGCGCGCGCCTTGCGGTCCATCGACCAGCCGGTGATCAACAAAGCGATGGCTGCTTCGGCGATCCAGACTGCCAACCATGCTTTAAAATTTTTTTGCTGGGCCGCGATGAAGGATGTAGCCAGAGCAGTAGTGCCAATCGCAACCTGTCCCCAACCGGAAATACCGGTAAAGGAAGTCGCTCGTTCCATGGTTTCGCGAATGTACTTGAGGTTATCCATGGCCCGCTCGTGCAGTGAGGGCGGCTCGTCTTTCTGCGCAGTTACCAGATGGATGGGACGCATGGGCGCAGTCTACGCCCGGCCTTCTAACCGTGTCAAGTACTTTATGAGGCAAAGCCAAAAAGCAAGGCGACGACACTGAGGACGGAGAGATATCCGGGACACTTGCCAGCGCTGCTTTGCACAAAAGTGCCTCACGACATCAGAACCGGGAGCGGTAACGACCGGCCAGAGACGCAACTGCAAGCGTCCACAGCAATCTCATTCATTTCCTCAATTTGCGACAGTTGAGCATCTAGCCGGTCGCTACCCGCTCCCGGTTCTGATACAGCTGCGACTTGTTTATTTTGTCTTTGTGTGACGCCGCTAGTGCGCGGTTGAGATGCAATTAAGAAGCTTTGCCGGCGGAGGCTACGCGACCGTTGGCGCGGTCACGCGCCGGCCATTCGTCGTTGCAGAAGCTTTGCGCCAGCGTAAAACAAGCAACAGGAGCGCCCCGGCTCCGACAACGATACTGATGAGCTGTGAAGTTGAGAGACCTGTTAGGGTGGTGAGTCCAAACAAGTCGCCGCGGGGGTCGTCGCGCCAAAATTCAATGGTGAAACGAATGATTGAATAAAGCAGCGCATAGAAAAGGATCACCTGGCCGCTGAACCGCCGGTGTTTGTGAAGCCACAGCAGAAAGAAGAAGACGAGCAGCATTGCGAAGGATTCGTAGAGTTGCGTGGGATGGAGTGGCACATCAATGGGTACGCCGGTGATTTCGCGACCCAGCTCGGTAAACTTCACGCCCCAGGGCAGCGTAGTTGGTTTGCCCCAACAGCAGCCGGCTGCAAAGCATCCCTGCCGGCCGAAAAAATTCCCAATCGCGATTCCCGGAGCGCATGCATCAGCGGTCTTCCACCAGGGCAGTTGATAGCGGCGCATCAGGAAATAGCCGGACAGTACGGCGCCGATCAAGCCGCCATAAAAAACCCCACCAGAACGCAGGAAATCGAGCGAAATCAACTGCCACGGATGATCGCGATATTCCGGCTCGGTGAAGAGCATTAGTATTTTTGACCCAATCAGCGAAAACAGGAGCATCCAAAGACACAGGTCATAGATTTTCTCTCGTGGCAATTCATCGCGAGCCGCGAGCTTTACGGCAATCAGGATTGCCGATAGAAACGCCAGCGCGAGAAATACGCCGTAGGTGTTGATGGGGAAATTACCAATGCGAAATAGTTCTGGATACATCGGAAGCTCAGTGAGTAGTAAATCTTAAATTGTAGGAAGTAGTTAGTTGTATTTTAATGGTGCGGCGTTGCTACTCATGCGCAACTGCCGTCGGACTAGTGACAGGTTTCCTCTTTTCAAAAATAAGATCGTAGGCAAGCAGCAGTGCACCGATGGAGATGCTGGCGTCGGCGACATTGAAGGTTGGCCAATGCCAGGAGCCGGCGTGAAGGGCAATGAAGTCGATTACGTAACCCAACCGCGCTCGATCAGTCAGATTGCCGGCAATCCCCGCAAGCAACAACGCACAAGCTCCGAGCACGCGATCGTCGTTTCGCGGCGTGCGCACAAAGTAGTAAAAAACGGCTATTGCTGCGGCGATCGCCAGCACTACAAAAAACCAACGCCCGAAACTGCCGCCCTCCTGCAACTGTCCAAAAGCAATGCCGCGGTTCTCCGTATAAACAAAATTTAGAAAGCTGGGGATGATGGTTTGACCGTCACCATGGCGCAGCGCCCGCACGGCCCAGGCCTTACTGGACTGGTCGACCATATAAATACCGAAACTCGCCAGCAGATAACCGGCGCGCCAACCAATTCTTTTGCGCGCGTTTTTTGAAGAAACCGTGGCGGTACTAAATTCAGTGTCCATAATCGGTAACTGTCACCTGACTTGCGGCTGGATACTTTCTGCCTCGATCTCCTCGAGCGCTGCAACGCATCGCTCGCAGACGTTGGGATAACGTGCCGATTCGCCGACGCGGGTTGAGTAGTTCCAGCAGCGCTCGCATTTGCTGCCCGCCGCAGGAAATACTTTGACTACAACTCCCGCCGCACCCTCATCTGAGCGCAATACGTCCACCTGAGAAACTATGAAAATGTAGCGTAATTGATCGCGATAGCGAACAAGCAGATCATAACTATCGCCAGCCGCCGAAATCTCGAGACGGGCTTCGAGTGAACTACCGATGGCCTTGGCGATCCTGGCCTCTTCGAGCGATTGCAGCACCTCGTCGCGAATTTCGAATAGCTGCTCCCAATCTTGGCGCAGAGAGGACTCGGGTTCCCCCGCTTCATCAGGTAACAGAGCCATGTGAACAGACGCTGCCCGGCGGTCATCCGTTGGCAGATGCTCCCAAATTTCATCCGCAGTAAAAACAGTCAAGGGCGCAAGCATACGCGCAAGCGCATCCGCGATGCGGTAAAGCGCGGTCTGTGCGGAGCGTCGTCCCAAACTGCGGGGCGCATTTGTGTAAAGCCGATCCTTGAGGATGTCGAAATATCGCGCCGAAAGCGTTACCGTGCAGAACGAGTAGATTGCTCGAGTTGCCATATGAAACTCATAAGCTTCATATGCTTTTCTGACATCCGCGATCACTCCGTTCAACTCGGACAGGGCCCAGCGGTCGATCTCAAACATTTCCTCTGCTGCGACGCTGTCCCTCTCAGGATCAAAACCGTGAAGATTTCCCAGGGCATATCGCGCGGTATTGCGCAGCTTGCGGTAGGCGTCGACGGTGCGCTCCAGAATTTCTGCGGAGCAGCGAACATCTTCGTGGTAATCGGAAGATGCCACCCAAAGGCGCACGATGTCTGCGCCGGAATCTTTTACAACTTCGTTCGGTGAAATCCCTGTGCCCTGCGATTTGCTCATCTTTTCGCCCTGCACCGTGATCAGCCAACCGTGGGTGACAACGTTGCGATAAGGAGCGTGACGATATTTCGCGAGACTGATCAGGAGTGACGAATTAAACCAACCGCGGTATTGGTCTCCACCTTCGAGGTAAACATCTGCCGGTCGCCACTCGCCCAACTCTGAGGCGAAGTATTCTTTGAAAACCGCTGCCCATGACGAGCCGCTGTCAAACCACACGTCGAGGATGTCAGTCTCTTTTGTAAAGTCCTCACCGCCACAGTGTGGGCACTTGAAGCCTTCCGGCAGCAACTCCTTCGCCTCGTATTTATACCAGGCGTCTGACGATTCTCTTTCGAAGATATCAGCGACGTGGTTGATTACCTTCTGATCCAGTAGGACGGTAGTTTCAAGACTCTTGCTGTTGCACGTCACGCAGTAAAAGGCCGGAATGGGCACACCCCAAACACGCTGACGCGACACACACCAGTCCGCGCGGTTCTTAAACATGTTCAGCATGCGCTCGCGGCCCCAGGCAGGAATCCAATTGACCGCTTCTTTGATTTCCTGTTCCGCGCCGTTGCGCAGGCTGAATCCCCACTCGTCATCCCCGGAGACGCGATCGAGGGCGATGAACCATTGCGGTGTCGCGCGGAAGATAACGGGATTCTTACAACGCCAGCAATGAGGATAACGGTGCTCATAGTTCTCGGAGAACAACAGCACGCCACGCTCGCGCATGAATTCAACAATCTGCGGATTCGCTTCAAAGACGTTGATGCCGGCGAAGTGTTCGACCTCGCGCGTGAAGAGGCCCGCATTATCAACCGGGCAATAAATCTCCAGGCCGTAACGCTTGCCGATCACAAAGTCGTCGTGGCCATGACCCGGCGCCGTATGTACCGCGCCGGTCCCTGCTTTGCCGGTTGTCTTCCGGTCGCGGGCTTCGCTTACGTCCAATTCCGTTTCCGCATCCGCTTCCCCGCCCAGCGTTACATGATCACCCACCATCAACAGCGATGCGCGATCGATCCATGGATGCCGACACTCAAGCCGGTCTAACCTGGCGCCCACGAAGCGTGCCAGTACCTTTGGCCTCGGGAACTGACCTGCAGTATCGTTCTCGCCCAATTGACACTTTTCGACGACGGTGTCAATTAGTTCTGAAGCCAGAATGTAAACCTCGTCGCCATACTCAATCGCCGAATACTCAAAGTCGGGATGCACTGCAATTCCCAGGTTGGCCGGCAGTGTCCAGGGCGTGGTAGTCCAAATCAGAACAAAGACTTTACGTTCAGCGAGCGCCGGATCGATCAGGGCCGGATCGCTAGTGAGCGGGAATTTGACATAGACCGAGGGACTATTGTGCTGACGATATTCAACTTCCGCTTCAGCGAGGGCAGTCTGGTCGTGAATGCACCAGTAAACTGGTCGGGCGCCCTTGTAAACGTATTCACGCTGGGCGAAGGTGCCAAACAACCGCGCCGTCTCGGCCTCATAGCTGTTCGACATTGTTGAGTACGGATTTTCCCAGAGCCCGAGGATGCCGAGGCGCTTGAAGTCGCGCGTTTGACTCTTCAGCGCATTGCCGGCGTACTCGCGACAGGCACGGCGGATTGACGCTGGCGGCATATTCGCTTTTTTTGTGCCCAACTTTCGTTCGACGTGGAGCTCGATGGGCAAGCCGTGACAGTCATAACCGGGAACATAAGGCGCGTCGTAGCCGAGCATGTTTCGCGATTTGACGACGAAGTCCTTGAGGATCTTGTTCATCGCTGTGCCGAGATGGATGTCGGCATTAGCGTAGGGGGGTCCGTCATGCAGAATAAACTTCTGCGCTCCGGCCCGCGCCCGGCTGATGAGATCGTAGAGCCCCATTTCCGTCCATTTTTTGAGACGCGCGGGTTCACTCTGCGCCAGATTTGCCTTCTGAGAAAAGCCGGTCTTAGGCAGATTGATAGTCTTTTTCAGATCGAGTGGAGTTTCTGTAGACATCGGTTTTCAATACTCGAAATCATTAATACTAGCAGCACAACCCAGGACTCGCCAAAATCCGCCTGCTTTTTGGTCGGCTCCTGATGTAAGCCTTCTCTCTGCGGGACCTCTGCGCCCTCTGCGTGTCGGCGGTGAAAAACGCGAGATCACTGCAATAAAAAACTCGAACCAGATCCGCCGGAGACGCGATGGTTCGAGTTTCTTCAAGCCGTTACAGGCGCCAGAGGTCAACCGATAAACATCTCGTCCTCTCCGTAGGTTTGATTGATGGGCTTCGGTATTGGTGCTACGAGAACC
>DATGYM010000371.1:0-7421 GCA_035297925.1 Pyrinomonadaceae bacterium
GCCACACGAATTTCCAGGAGGTGGTGCTGAGAGACGGAAGCGACCCGACGCTCCACACGTGCAAGATCCATGACGGGAAAGTCGGCGGCGTTCTGTTACTGGAACATGCCGCCGGGACTTTCGAGAACTGTGACATCTATAACAACGGGTTTTCGGGAATGTGGTTCCGGACAGGCAGTAATCCCACGATCCGCAACACGAAGATCAACCGGAACGATGGAGTGGCTATCATAACGGAACAGAATTCGGCGGGGAGCGTTTTGAACTGCGACCTTACGGGCAACAGTCGAGGCTCGTGGAGCGGCGTAGCGGGGAGCCAATTGAGTCGCAGCGGAAACATCGAATGATCCAAGTTACAATGAGCGGCAATGAAGTCAACGAAAGGAGCTGAAGGATGGGAAACGTCAATTACGGACGCTTGATTGCCGGTGCGTTGTTGGCAGGCGTGCTTTACTTCATCGCCGACGGGACTATCCATGGGGCGATACTCGGGAAGTATCACATGGCAGCGGTGGCGGGACTCGCAAAGCCGTTCACGCCTGACAACACTGCGTATTTCTACTTCGCGGTTTTCGATCTGGGTAAGGGACTCGTCGCGATGCTCATCTACGTGGCGGCGCGTGTGCCCTGCGGTCCGGGTGTGAAAACTGCAGTGGTGGCCGGATTGATAGCCTGGCTCGCCACCGAAGTGCTGCCGTCAATCGAGTGGATGCCGTTTCCTTTCTACGAGAAGAGCTTTTTCCTGAAGGTGATCGCGCTTGAACTTGTGCCCATGGTGATTGGCGCGATTCTCGGCGCGTGGATTTATAAGGATGCGGTGAAGAGTGAAAAGTGAAGAGTGAAGAGTGAAGAGTGAAAAGTGAAGAGTGAAAAGTGAAGAGTGAAGAGTGAAAGGTGAAAAGTGAGAAAAGCTGAGTGCTGAGTACTGAGTGCTCGCATTGCTAACGCGAACAATCTTTGATATAGACGCTGCTGATTGCTGATTGCTGATTGCTGATTGCTGATTGCCGACTGCCGACTGCCGACTGCCGACTGCTCTCTTGTACAACTATGTATTTCAAACAATTCTACCTTGGCTGTCTGGCGCACGCTTCCTACCTGATTGGGTCTGAAGGAGAAGCGGCGGTTGTAGATCCGCAGCGCGACGTCGATCAGTACATCAACGAAGCCGCGACGCAGGGTCTCACGATCAAGTACATAATCGAGACCCACTTGCACGCGGACTTTGTCAGCGGCCATCGCGAACTGGCGTCACGCACGGGCGCGAACATCGTGATTAGCGAGAAAGCCGGCGCGGCGTTTCCGCACCAGGCAGTGAAAGATGGCGACGAACTGACTATCGGCGAAGTGAAGCTGCGCGTTTTGGAGACGCCAGGACACACGCCGGAAAGTATTTGTGTGCTGGTTCGTGAGGAGAGCACTCAGCAATCAGCAATCAGCAGTCAACAGGCAGCCGTCGGGGGTCAGGGGTCGGCGGTCGGCAAGCTTTTGACCGGCGATACGCTGTTCATCGGCGACGTGGGCCGGCCGGATCTGGCAGGCGGCAAAGGCTACACGCCGCAGATGATGGCCGGGATGATGTATGACACGCTGCACGAAAAACTTTTGCAGTTGCCGGACGAGACGGAAGTCTATCCGGCGCATGGCGCCGGTTCCATGTGCGGCAAAAGCATGTCGAAAGAAACTTCGTCGACGATTGGCGAGCAGCGCAAATTTAATTACGCGCTCAAGCCGATGTCGAAAGACGAGTTTGTGCGCATGATGACGGCAGATCTTCCGGAAGCGCCCGCTTACTTTCCAAAGGATGCGGAAATCAACCGCACCGGGGCCGAGCCTTTGAATCACCTGACGAGGCCGGCGGCGTTAACTCCTGAACAGGTGCGCGAGCTAACAGCCCAAACTAATTCAGACTCGCAAACCAGCAGTTTGCGTTACGTTATTCTGGACGTGCGCGCGGCGGCAGATTTTGGCGCCGGGCATGTACCTGGATCATTGAACATCGGTCTGGGGGGACAGTTCGCCATCTGGGCCGGCTCGCTAATTCCGCTGACGGCGCCAATCATCATGGTGACGGAATCCGTTGCTCAGGTCGAGGAAGCGCAAACACGACTGGCGCGCGTCGGTATCGAAAACGTGGAAGGATATCTGCAAGGCGGCATCCAAAGTTGGCAAGACGCGGGTTTTGAACTCGCTGTAGTGCCGCAAATCTCCGTAGATGACCTGGACAGCCTGCTCAGCGAGCAAAAGGACTTGCAAGTAATCGATGTTCGCCGTTCGCCTGAATACCAGAGCGGGCACGTGCCGCGGGCGCTGCATGCGCCGCTTTCAAGTCTGCCGCAAACCTCCACCGGTTTGCCGTTTGATCCTTTGAAGCCTACCGCCGTGATCTGCGCCGGCGGTTACCGCTCCAGCGCCGCCACCAGCATCCTTCAGCAACGCGGATTCTCAAATCTCCTCAATGTAATCGGCGGCACCAGTGCCTGGATCGCGGCCGGTCACCCGGTAGAACGGTGAAGAGTGAAAAGTGAAAGGTGAAGAGTGAAAAGTGAAGGGTGAAAAGTGAAAAGTGAAGAATTAGGAACGAAATGCTTGCTCTTCACTTTTCACTTTTTACTTTTCTAGCTCTTCACCCTTCACTCTTAACTCTTTACTTTTCACCTTTCACTCTTCACTCTTCACTCTTCACTCTTCACCGCCTTCACTTTTCACCTTTCACTTTTCACTCTTCACTATTTACTATTAACCCACCTTGGATCCCTTTACATTCAAACTGCTGATCAGCGTTGCGATCATTATCATCGCCACCATTCACGGGTTTGGCGCAGCGTGGCTGGCTATCTGGATGCTGTTTCACCCGTACGAGCCGGTTAAGCTTTTCGGCATAACCGTCTGGCCGCAGGGAATGATTCCGCGCCACCGGGCGAAATTGGCCGAGTCGATTGGCAATGCAGTGGGTAACGAACTCGTCTCGCAGGAGACTGTCTTCAATGCGCTTTTCGAGACTAGTTTTTTTCAAAACAAGGTCGAGGAGTTTGTCGGCACTTACACCACAGATTTGCTGGCCCGGGTTTATCCTTCCTTCATTGACGCGCTGCCTTCGCAGGCGCGCGCGCCAATTCTCGATACCATCTCCGCGTTGCAGTATCGCCTCGCCGAATACATCGCGGCGATGCTGAAGAGCGAAGACACAAAGCTCGCGATCGCTTCTTTTGTGGATCGCCAGGTTGATGACTTGCTGGCGCGCCGGGTCGGCGACACACTCGGTGAAGATGCATTCGCTCAGATTCTTGGCTTTGTGCAGGCACGCTTTGAACAACTCGTGAATGCGGAAGGCTTGGAACAGAAGATTGGCAGTTTCGTTTCCGGCCGCCTCGATGATTTGGCGGCCAGCAATGAGACGCTGGCAGAAACGTTCACCCCGGAGACGGTGGCGTTTATCAAGGAACGGATCGATAGCCAGGTGCCGCCGATCGTGCATCACCTCGCCGACATTGCAACCAGCCAGAACACACGCAAGCAAATCGGCGCCCTCATCAAGCGCGAAGTAGACGACTATTACGAACAGCTTTCGCTTATCAAAAAAATCTTTATCTCGCGCGAGCGTATTCACCGGGAAGTTGACGAGCTCGTGAACAAGACTTTGCCGAAACGCGTCGAAGAATATTTGCGCGGGCCCGCTTTCGAGCAGGAAGCTGAGGCTTTTCTTAATGCGACTATCGACAACGTCCTGGCGCGGCCGCTAAATGTGCTGGCGGGACAGATCGAATCGGAAAAGTTTGACTCAATCAAACAGGAAATAACCAGCCGGGTTATGGAGCTCGCGAAAAGTGGCGATCTGTCGGCGTCTGTCGCTAACTACGTTCGCGAAGTCATCGAACGCTACCGTCCGCAAACGCTGGTCGAGGCGCTGGAGCATTTCGATCCCGATGCGCTGGTCACCATAAAGCAGTTTCTGACGAAGAGCCTGGTCGGGTTGTTATCACGCGACGACACGGCGCGCACTATCAATGCAATTCTGAGTTCACAAATAGAGCGTTTGCTGATTGCGCCGATTGGGCGCCTGGGCGATCACGTGTCGCAACATTCGATGGAGCGGGCCAGCAGGGCGCTGATCGAAAGGATCACGCTCGCGGCGCGCGAACGTCTGCCTACAACGATAGCGGAATTTGATGTGGGCGGGCTGGTGCGCCGTAAGGTTTCAGATTACCCGAATGAGAAACTCGAAGAGCTGGTGTTGTCAGTTGCGCGGCATCATCTCAAGACTATCGAACTTTTCGGAGCAATCATCGGCTTTTTTATTGGTGTCGGTCAGGCGATCTATTTCTGGCTGACTTATAAAGCATATTGAGTGTGGAGGCGGGCACTGCCCGCCTCCACGACGAGGGCGGTGCCCTCGTCTAAACAAGCGCTGCATTGGACCGCCGACGAGGGCGGTGCCCTCGCCTAAACAATACTCACGTGCTCTGCGAATAGGCTTCCATGCGGCGCTGCATTTCTTCGGGCGACACATCCTCAATATGCGTCGAGACGAGCCAGACATGGCCGAACGGATCTTCGAGGCGCCCGGAACGGTCGCCATAGAACTGATCGGCAAGGGGAATTAGGATCTTCGCCCCGGCAGCCACTGCTTTTTCGAAGAAGGCATCCACGTCTTCAACGTACATATGCAGTCGCACCGCCGAGCCGCCCAGTGTCTTCGGACTGAGGTTCCCATAGTCAGGAAATTCATCGGCCAGCATAACCAGCGCGTCACCGATCTTGATTTCCGCGTGACCAAGTTTTCCGCCCGGCATTGGCAGCCGCATTATCTCAGTGGCGCCAAAAGCCTTTTTATAAAATTCGATGGCCGCAGCGCAGTCGTTAACGGACAGGTACGGTATGACACCGGGATATTCAGCAGGAATCGGATTCACTTTCTTTTGGGGAGTGCTCATCGATTTGGCTCCTTTTAGGCTGGAAAGAATGGTAGCGGACAGTTGTGCCTGCCCGCTCTTCAAGCAACAAGGCAGGGATAAAACCCTGCCCTATGTCGTTAATTGCCGGGGGACGCCAATTCGGCCGCCTGGGCCGCCTTGGGATCGTATGGAGTAGCCAGAAATTTCTTCGCCACGGACAGGGCATTGTCATAGTTAATGCCCAACTGCACAGCCTTGTTATATTCCGCCACCGCGCGATTACGTTCACCCTTCGCGTCGTAAGCATTGCCCTTCTTAATGTGGGCCCAAACTTCAATCCACGAAGGCTTCAATGTGCCGTTAAGCGAGGCATCAAAATTGTCGAGTGCCGGTTGCCAGTTTCGCTGCTCAAGATAAAGCAGGCCGAGGTTGTAGTAGACCCAGGAATTCGAGCGGTCCAGTTTCAAAGCCGCTTCAAACTGCTGCTGGGCTTCGGCGTATAGGCCTTCCTTCATCTGCTCAATGCCCCGGCGCGCGATAATCGACACGCGCAAATCGTCAGACATGCGCAGGATGCGGAAATTAGGATCAACGATTACTTCCAGCGGCTGCCCATTTGATTCGAAATCAAAATCTTCGCTCTTGCCTTCGAGCCTTACGGTTGTGGTTTGATTATCACCTTCCGTTCGCAGCATTAGCTGCACCGGCATACGCAAAGCCTCGACTGTCTGCTTCACAGTTCCGCGCGTGCGGAATTTCCCGGAGCGTGTACGGATGATTTGATAATCGACTGTAAACTCCGGCACCCCGGTGCCCTCGATCCACTGCGCAAAGAAATAGCGCAGGTTTTCCGTCGCTACCTGCGAAGCCAGCTTTTCAAAGTCGTCGATGGATGCGTTCTTGCCGCGATACTGCTCGAGGAAGTTGTGTAACAACTGGTCGAATTTGTCCTTGCCCATGTTTTCTCGCAGCATGCGAAAGACCATGGCGCCCTTGTAAAACACAATCGACTGATAGGCGGCCGATTGATCGTCGAGCGCGCTCGGCGCGCGCGCGATCGAGGCAGTCTGTTCAAAAGTGAGCGCGCGTTCCTGTTGTTCGCGTTGGGCAGCCTCGAGGGCGCCGCCGGTCAGGCTCGTCTCGCGAAACGCGAAAGCGCTCCACTCGGCCAGCCCCTGGGAGATCCACGCGTCATCAAACGATTTCAATCCCACCGTTTGGCCCCACCACTGGTAAGCGACTTCGCGCGCGAGTCGTTCGTCGGGAATGGAACGGGAAGAATCGAAGAGCTTCGATGCCAGAAAAATAATGCCCGGGCCCGAATAAGTATCCAGGCTTTCATCGTCAACCTGGGCCACTACGAGACGCGTTCCGAAAAGCGGCGCGCCATATTGCTTTGAGTAAAACTCCAGCACCTGGCCCATCATCTCGGCGTAGCTGTTGATCCGGCCCTCACTGCCCGGTTTGGCGTAAAACTGGATCTCGTAATTTCCAAAGCGCAGATTGCGATTGATGTACTGGCCTGCCGCAAAGTTTCCGATCAGTACCGGTTGGCGATGAACGAAGTGGAAACGCGTGGCGCCCTCTTTTGGCGAAGCCTGCGGAGTGACCGCCTCTTCACTGGTCCCGGCCACCTGCAAACCCGTCGGTACGATCAAAGTGATATCAGAGGTGGCCCGGTCGGCGGCGTAGTCATGAAAAGGAAACCAGCGCGAGGCATACATCAAATAGGAACCTTCGGGGCCAACATAAGCCAGGCGCCGCGTCGCGAGGGGACCGCCCTCGGGCGACAGCAGTGCGCCGCTCCAGCGAAAACGAAGCGTGAGCGGCTGGTTCGCAGGCACAACCTGTCCCAGATCAACTCGGACACTTGGGCCCAGGGCGCCCACACCAACCGCGTCCTGTACAAATCCCGTTAATGGCCGGCCGTCGCGGTCAATACTTTCCACGTGCAGCGAACCGTTAAGTTCGAAGACCAGTGATCGGGTTGCTTCCAGTGGCGTCAGGGTTATGTCAGCACCTGCGCGTAAGAGGTGCTGATCGGGTATGAGCTGAGCTTCGATGCGGTAGTTTGTGATGTCGAATCGCGTTGCCGCCTGCTGTGGCGCCGGCTGTTGCGCGGCTGCACATACGGCAGAAATCAGGAGAACGGCAAGCGCCAGCGGCGCCTGTCTCCGATGACTATGCGGTTTATGAATTTGTGCAATAGAAAGTCCCGTCCTACTGAAAAACCCTTCGGGAAAGTTCGGCCCGGATATCTTCATTTTGTTTCTGCTTTGCTGATGATTTTCTTGAGTATACAACTGCCGTTGTTATTACAGAATAGCACTCTGGCCCTGGTGTTCCGGGAGCCCTAATGCGCGGACTAAGGCCTCCAAAACTGCCAGCCTAGAAGCATTCAACGTCGGGCTTTTGGATGGTAAAGAGATGAAGTCGGTTGGCTGCGCAGGCCGAATAATCAGGAGCAGCAGCGATGCTCGTTTTTATGTAGAGGCACGGCATGCCGTGCTCGCGCCGGCAAATAAG